>DATKMZ010000048.1:0-25848 GCA_035541575.1 Caulobacteraceae bacterium
GCTCGCAACCGGCGCTTCACGCATGAAGGCCCCCGCGAACGTTCGCCAATGCAGGAGCGAGACAAAAGATCTCATGAGCAAGATTATCGGCATCGACCTCGGCACGACCAACTCGTGCGTGGCCATCATGGACGGCAAACAGCCGAAAGTGATCGAGAACGCTGAAGGCGCGCGCACCACGCCCTCGGTCGTCGCCATCCTGGACGACGGCGAGCGCCTGGTGGGGCAGCCGGCCAAGCGGCAGGCGGTGACCAATCCGTCGAACACCTTCTTCGCCATCAAGCGCCTGATCGGGCGCAAGTGGGACGATCCGATGGTCGAGAAGGACAAGGGCATGGTGCCCTACGAGATCGTCAAAGGCAGCAACAGCGACGCCTGGGTGCGCGCCCACGGCAAGGATTATTCGCCGCAGCAGATCAGCGCCTTCATCCTGCAGAAGCTGAAGCAGGACGCCGAGGCGCACCTGGGCGAGAAGGTCGAGAAGGCGGTCATCACCGTCCCGGCGTACTTTAACGACGCCCAGCGTCAGGCGACCAAGGACGCCGGCCGGATCGCCGGCCTCGAGGTGCTGCGGATCATCAACGAGCCCACCGCGGCGGCGCTCGCCTACGGCCTCGAGAAGAACGAGGGCAAGAAGATCGCGGTCTACGACCTCGGCGGCGGCACCTTCGACATCTCGATCCTGGAGATCGGCGACGGCGTCTTCGAGGTGAAGGCGACCAACGGCGACACCTTCCTCGGCGGTGAGGACTTCGACCTCAGGCTCGTCGACTACCTGGCCGACGAGTTCAAGAAGGAGCAGGGCGTCGACCTCAGGAAGGACAAGCTCGCGCTGCAGCGCCTGAAGGAAGAGGCCGAGAAGGCCAAGAAGGAGCTTTCCACCGTCCCGCAGTACGAGGTGAACCTGCCCTTCATCTCGATGAACGCCTCCGGGCCGCTGCACCTCAACATCAAGATCTCGCGCGCCAAGCTGGAAGCGCTGGTCGAGGACCTGATCACCAAGACGATCGGCCCCTGCGACCAGGCGCTGAAGGACGCGGGCCTGAAGAAGAGCGACATCGACGAAGTCGTCCTCGTCGGCGGCATGACCCGCATGCCGAAGGTGGTCGACACCGTGAAGGACTTCTTCGGCCGCGAGCCGCACAAGGGCGTCAACCCCGACGAGGTCGTGGCGCTGGGCGCGGCGATCCAGGGCGGCGTGCTGCAGGGCGACGTCAAGGACGTGCTGCTGCTCGACGTGACCCCGCTGACGCTCGGCATCGAGACCCTGGGCGGCGTCTTCACGCCGCTGATCGAGCGCAACACCACGATCCCGACCAAGAAGAGCCAGACCTTCTCCACCGCCGAGGACAACCAGAACGCGGTGACGATCCGGGTCTTCCAGGGCGAGCGGCCGATGGCGCAGGACAACAAGCTGCTGGGCCAGTTCGACCTGGTGGGCATCCCGCCCTCGCCGCGCGGCATGCCGCAGATCGAGGTGACGTTCGACATCGACGCCAACGGCATCGTCAACGTCCAGGCCAAGGACAAGGCGACCAGCAAGGAACAGTCGATCCGCATCCAGGCCAACGGCGGCCTTTCGGACGCGGACATCGACCGGATGGTCAAGGAGGCGGAGGCCAACGCCGCCGCCGACAAGGCCCGCAAGGAGCAGGTCGAGGCGAAGAACCACGCCGACGCCCTGATCCACACCACCGAGAAGGCCCTGGCTGAGCACGGCGACAAGGTGAGCGCCGACGACAAGTCGGCGATCGAGGCGGCCGTCGCTGAGCTGAAGACCGCGCTCGAGGGCGACGACGTCAGCGCGATCCAGGCCAAGACGCAGGCCCTGATGCAGGTCTCGATGAAGCTCGGCGAGGCCATGTACAAGGCTCAGGCCGGCGGCGAGGCGGCATCGGCCGGCGGCGCGGGCGGGGCGGACGAAGGCGTCGTCGACGCCGAGTTCGAGGAAGTCTCCGACGACAAGGCCTAAGGGCGTCGGCGGTGACCCGTTCCCCGTGGCCCAGCGCAGCCGGTCGCCGATGGCGGTTCGCCGCCATCCTTCCGTCGCGTGACGGTTTGTCTCATGGCTCGCGCCGAGCCGATGGGTCAAACAAAGCCATCGGGGAACGTCGCCGCCGCCTTCGCGGTCAGGGGCGCCCGCCTCGCGCAGCGAGACTTGCGGCGGGGCGGGCGATCTCCCACTTCCCAATCACAACAAGTTTCAGCATGAAACGCCGGGGCGGCTGACGGTTCCATGCGAGATTATTACGAGATTCTAGGGGTGGATCGCGGCGCGGACGACGCCGGTCTGAAATCCGCCTTCCGCAAGCTGGCGATGGAGCACCACCCCGACCGCAACGGCGGGTGCGAGGACGCGGCGGCGAAGTTCAAGGAAATCAACGAGGCCTATTCGGTCCTTTCCGACAAGCAGAAGCGTGCGGCCTACGACCGCTTCGGCCACGCCGGCGTGCAGGGGCTGAACGGCGGCGGCGGCTTCACCGACGTGCACGACATCTTCAACGAGGTGTTCGGCGACGTCTTCGGCGACATGTTCGGCCGCGGCCAGCGGCGTCCCAGCGGCCCGACCCGCGGCGCCGACCTGCGCTACGACCTCGAGATCACCCTGGAGCAGGCCTACGCCGGCGCCGAGGTCGAGGTGAAGGTGCCGGCCGCGCTCACCTGCGACGACTGTTCGGGCTCGGGCTGCGCGCCTGGCGCCAGTCCGACCGCGTGCGCCAGCTGCAGCGGCGCCGGCCGCGTGCGCGCCAGCCAGGGCTTCTTCACGATCGAGCGCACCTGCCCGCGCTGCGGCGGCGCGGGTCGGCTGGTGCTCGACCCCTGCAAGACCTGCCACGGCCACGGCCAGCTGCGCCGCGAGCGCACGCTTGAGGTGCGCATCCCGCCCGGCGTCGACGACGGCGCTCGCATCCGGCTCGCCGGCGAGGGCGACGCGGGCGCGCGGGGCGGGCCACGCGGCGACCTCTACATCTTCCTCTCGGTGCATCCGCACGAGCTGTTCGAGCGCGACGGCCTCGACCTGCTCTGCTCTGTGCCGGTGCCGATGGCGACCGCCGCGCTGGGCGGCGCGGTCGAGGCGCCCTGCCTCCTGGGCGGCGAGAACTGCGACGGCGAGTGCAAGATCGAAGTCAAGGTGCCAGAAGGCGCGCAGACCGGCCGCACGGTGCGCCTGAAGGGCCGCGGCATGCCCTCGCTGCGTTCGCGCGAGCGCGGCGATCTCGTGGTCGAGCTCTTCATCGAGACGCCGACCAAGCTCTCGGCGCGTCAGAAGGAGCTGATGCGCGAGTTCGCCGGCCTCTGCGGCGAGCAGCAGCATCCCCGCACCGCGACTTTCTTCCAGAAAGCCCGCCGCTTCTGGGACGACATCACGCGGGCCGATTAGCGCCCAAACCTTTCCCCCGCTTGCGGGGGAAACGTCGCGATCCCGCGAAGCGGAAGCGACAATGGGGGGCGAGTCTAAGGTGACTCCCCCATCGGCGACGCGTTGCTGCGCAACGACGCGCCGTTTTCCCCCGGAGGGGGAAGGGTTCACCTCGTCAGCGATCCGATCTCCGGCCAGCGGTAGGCGGTCTCGGTGAGGCCCTGCCCCCAGCCATTCGAAGCGACCTCGGCGAAGGCCTCGCCGCCGAGGCGTTCGTAGAAGCGGCGGGCGCGCTCGTTGCGGGTCAGCACGAACAGCATCAGCGACTTCGCGCCCTCGGCCTCGAGCACCCGCGCGGCCGAGGTCAAGAGCGCGCGGCCGACGCCGACCCGCTGCGCGGCGCGTACGACGTAGAGTGTGAAGACCTCGGCGTCCGCGGCGCGCCCCTCGCCGGTCAGCACCGCGCCAGAGACGTAGCCCACCGCGCCGCCGGCGCCTTCGGCGATCAGCGTCACCTGGCCGGGCCTGGCGCGCATCAGCTCGTGCGCGAAGCGGCGGGCATGGACGGCGGGGCTCATCCGGTTGAGCGCGGCCTGCGGCAAGAGCCCCGGATAGGTCTCGCGCCACGACCTGACATGCACCCGCCCCAGCGCCGCCGCGTCGGCGGGTCCGGCAGGCGAGATGGCGTAGTCGAGCAAGCCTTCCACAGCTTGAAGGTCGGGCGGGTCGCGCGCGCCGTCAAGGCGGGTTCAAAGCCCGGGCCGCAGCCGCTAGCGTCGGCCGATGAACGCGGCGATTCCCTCCAGCGACGCCGGCCCGCCGGACCCGCAGAACGCCTCGCCGGTGATGGCGCAGTTCTTCGACGCCAAGGCGCGCCAGCCCGACGCGCTGATCTTTTTCCGCATGGGCGACTTCTACGAGCTGTTCTTCGAGGACGCCGCCAAGGCCGCCGCCGCGATCGGAATCACGCTGACGCATCGCGGCACGCACGCCGGCGCGCCGATACCGATGGCGGGCGTGCCCGTGCACGCGGCCGAGGCCTACCTCGCCAAGCTGATCCGCGCGGGCTTCAAGGTCGCCGTCTGCGAGCAGATGGAGGACCCGGCGGAGGCGAGGAAGCGCGGCGGCAAGGCCGTGGTGCGCCGTGAGATCATCCGCGTCGTCACGCCCGGCACGCTGACCGAGGACGGCCTGCTGGAGGCGCGCGGCGCGAATCGGCTGGTCGCGGTGGCGCTGCGCGCCGGGCAGGCCGCAGCCGCGAGCGTCGAGCTCTCGACGGGCGAGGTGGAGTGCCTCGCGCTCGGCAAGGACGCGCTCGCTTCGGCGCTGGCCGCGCTCGCGCCGTCCGAGATCCTGGTTCCCGACCGGCTCTTCGCCGAGCCGGCGATCGCCGCGGCCCTGAAGGGGGCGGGCGGGCTCGTGCAGCCGATGGCGCAGGCGCTGGCCGAGCCCTCGGCCTCCGAGGCGCGGCTGAAGCGGCTCTACGGCGTCGAGACCCTCGACGGCTTCGGGGCCATGACCGGCGCCGAGATCGGCGCGCTCGGGCTGATCGCCGCGCACCTCGAGGCGACCCAGGGCGGGCGGGCGCCTGCGCTCTCGGCCCCGCGCCGCGCCGGCGAATCCGACGTCATGGCGATCGACCCGGCGACCCGCGCCAGCCTCGAGATCGAGAAGGCGCAAGGTCTGGCAGGGGGCGGCGGACGCGAGGGCTCGCTGCTGGCCGCGATCGACCGCACGGTCACTGCGCCGGGCGCGCGGTTGCTGGCGGCGCGGCTGGCGAGGCCGCTGATGTCGCCTGATGCGATCGAGCGGCGGCTGGACGCGATCGACTGGCTGCTCGCCCGGCGCCCCTTGCGCCATCAATTGCGCGGGGCGCTCAAGGGCGCCGGCGACATGGCGCGGGCGGTGTCCCGGCTTGCGCTCGGCCGCGGAGGTCCCCGCGACCTGGCGACGCTGCGCGATGCGCTGGCGATTGGAGCGGCGGTCGCCGCGACAATCGCCGAAGCGCGCGATGATCTCGCCGCCGCCGCGCCGGCGGAGATCGAGGACGCCGCCCGTGCGCTCGTCCCGTCGCCGCCGCTGGCGGCGTTCGCTGCGGCGCTGCAGGCGGGACTGGACGCCGACTTGCCGCTGTTCGCCCGTGACGGCGGCTTCGTCGCTGCGGGCGTCCGGCCCGAGCTCGACGAGGCGCGCAGCCTGCAGGGCGACAGCCGCCAGGTGGTCGCGGCGCTCGAGATGCGCCTCCAGGACGAGACCGGCGTGCCGCTGAAGGTGCGCCACAACGCCGTGCTGGGCTACTTCCTGGAGACCAGCGCGACCAGGGCCGAGCCCTTGCTGCGCCCGCCGCTCTCAGGCGAGTTCATCCACCGCCAGACGCTCGCGAACCAGGTGCGGTTCACGACCGTCGAGCTGGCCGATCTCGATTCCCGCATCGCCCGCGCCGCGGACCGGGCGCTGGCGATCGAGCTGGAGACGTTCGAGGCCTGGCGCGCCGAGGCGCAGAGCCTCGCCCAGCCGATCCAGGCCGCGGCCGAGGCGCTTGCAACCCTCGACCTGGCCGCCGCGCTCGCCGAGTGGGCCGAGGAGACGGGCGCCTGCCGGCCCCGCATCGACCGCTCCTGCGCGTTCGAGGCCGAGGCCGCGCGCCATCCGGTGGTCGAAGCGGCGGTGCGGCGCGCCGGCGAACCGTTCACGCCCAACGACTGCCGGCTCGACGCGGCGGGCGAGGCCGGCGCCCGGCTCTCGATCGTCACCGGGCCGAACATGGCCGGCAAGTCGACCTTCCTGCGCCAGAACGCGCTGCTGGCCATCCTCGCGCAGGCCGGCTGCTTCGTCCCGGCGCGGTCGCTGCGGCTCGGCGTCGTCGACCGGCTCTTCAGCCGCGTCGGCGCGGGCGACGACCTGGCGCGCGGCCGCTCGACCTTCATGGCCGAGATGGTGGAGACCGCGGCGATCCTCACCCAGGCGACGCCGCGATCGTTCGTGATCCTCGACGAGATCGGCCGCGGCACGGCGACCTACGACGGCCTCGCGATCGCGTGGGCCTGCGCCGAGGCGCTCCACGACGTGAACCGCTGCCGTGCGCTGTTCGCCACCCACTACCACGAGCTCGCGACGCTCGAAGGGCGGCTCGCGCACGTCTCGAACCTGTCGCTGAAGGCCAAGGAGTGGAACGGCGAGCTCGTGTTCCTGCACGAGGCCGGCCCAGGCCCTGCCGACCGCTCGTACGGCGTGCAGGTCGCCAAGCTCGCCGGCGTGCCGCCTGCGGTCGTCGCGCGCGCTCGCCAGGTGCTGGACCGGCTCGAGAGCGAAGCGGTCGCGCACGAGGACCTCGCGACGCTGCCGCTCTTCGCCGCGGCCGCGCCGTCGCCGATCCGGCCCGCAGGACCGGGCCCGGTGGAGGCCGCGCTGGCCGAGCTCGACATCGACGGCATGAGCCCGCGCGAGGCGATGGATGCGCTCTACCGCCTGAAGGGGCTCGCGGGAACGTGACGACCCTGATTCTCGTGCGCCACGCCAGGGCCACGCCAGACCCGTCCTTCCCTGAGCGGGACTGGCCGCTCTCGGAAGCCGGCCAGGCCCAGGCCCTGGCGCTCGCCCCGGTGTTGGCCGAACTCGGCGTCGACGCGCTCGCTTCGAGCCCCTTCGTACGCGCCATCGAGACCCTCCGGCCCTACGCCGACGCGACGGGCCTGGAGATCGCCGTCGACGAGGACCTGCGCGAGCGGGCGCTCGGCGGCTGGATCGAGGACCTTGCCGAGCTGGAAGAGGCGATCGCCCGCATGCACGCCGACCTCGACTTCCGCCTGGAGGGCGGAGAGAGCGGTCACGACTGCAACGCGCGGTTCGACGCGGCGCTCGCTCGCGTCGCGGCGTCCAATCCTGGGCGGACGATCGCGGTCGGCTCCCACGGAGGCGTGCTCGGCCACCTGCTCGCCCGCCACAGGACGAATCTGGCCGACCGGTTCTGGAAGCGGATCTCGAACCCGCATCTCTTCGTCTTCGATGCGCGCGAGGAACTGCGTTGGGTGGACGAGCACACCCTGGACGGCGCGCCCGGGTTGATGCCGCGCTGACGCGGCGTCTCTTGACGCGCACGAATAGTTAAGCCGCAGCCGGCATCTTATCGCGCCGAAGTTTCTGGGGCGTGTGGGGAGCATGGCCGAGCGGGCGAAAGGACGATCCGCAAAGGATCGCGCGCGGCTCCGCGCCATCCGGGCGGTGGACCTCGAGGAGGCGCGGCCGGTCTTCGAGCGGATCGCGCGCACGGCGCAACGCCTCAGCGGCGCGCCGATCGCCCACGTCAGCATCTTCGAGCAGGACACGCTTTGGATCGCCGGCGTCTCGGACGTGCCGCTGCCGCCGGTGCCCCGCGAGCAGTCGTTCGTTCAGTACGTCGTCGAGAGCGACGCCGTCTTCTGGTCGCCCGACCTGAGGGCCGACCCCCGGTTCGACGGCAATCCGTTCGTACACGGCGAGGCCGGCCTGCGCTCGTACGCCGGGGCGCCGGTCAGGCTGTCCAGCGGGGATCGCGTCGGCGCGATCTCGGTCATCGACGTCGTTCAGCGGCCGTACGACCCAGAGCTCGCCGCGGCGCTCGAGGACCTGGCCGCGCTGGTGGCGCTCGAGTGGGAGCGCGGCCGGGCGATGCAGGCGGCCCGCGCCGGCGAGGCCAAGGCGCGCGCCTCCAACGAGGTGTTGGCGCGGGTGATCGATAGCGCGCCGGTCGCGCTCTTGATGACCGACCGCAAGATGCGGATCGTGCAGACGAGCTACCGGTGGCGGCGCGACATGGGCGCTCCCGAGGGCGACCTCGCCGGACGCTACGTCCACGAGATGTTCCCCGGATCCGAGGGCCGCTGGGGGTTCTTCCTGGACAAGGCGCTGAAGGGCGAGACGATCCGTTCCCGTCGCGCCCAACTCGTGCTGCCGAGCGGCCGCAAGCCATGGGTGCGCGCCGAGATCACCCCCTGGCGCGATCGCAACGGCCGGATCGGCGGGCTTCTGATCATGACGCACGACATCACCGACATGGTCGAGGCGCTCGAGAAGGTGCGCCGCTCGGAGCAGACTCTGAAGCTGGCGCTCGAGATCGGAGAGCTGTCGATGTGGGAGCTCGACCACCGCGACCGGCAGCTCAACAACGCCGGCGCGGACGTCCCGGGGAGCAGCGGCCGCACCGACTACGAGACGATGAACCGGGACATCTGGTTCGCCGTCCACCCGGCCGACCGCCCCGCCGCGATGGCGGCCTGGGAACGCTACGAGCGCGACGGCGAGCCGTTCCGCAGCACGTTCCGGATGTTGCAGCGCAACGGCCCGCACATCTGGGTCGAGTCCGCCGCCGAGCTGATCCGCGACGAGGCCGGGCGCATCGAGCGCACGGTCGGCGTGATGCGCGACATCGACAAGCAGAGGCGCAGCGAGATCGCTCTGGCGAGGGCCAAGGAGGAGGCGGAGGCCGCCAACCGGGCCAAGTCCGAGTTCCTGGCCAACATGAGCCACGAGATCCGAACGCCCCTGAACGGCGTGATGGGGGTGGCGAGCGCCCTCACCCGCACCGCGCTCGACGCGAACCAGCGCGAGATGGTCGGCCTGATCGAGAGTTCGGCGAGGACTCTCGAGAGTCTGCTGTCCGACGTTCTGGACCTCGCCCGTGTCGAGTCCGGGCGTCTCGTGCTGGCGAGCGAGCCGTTCGACCTAGCGCGATGCCTGACCGACGTCGCGGCGCTGTTCCAGCCCAGCGCTGAAGCCAAAGGCCTTGACCTCATCGTCGAGGCCACGCCCGAGATCGACTGCATGTTCCTGGGCGACGCCGCGCGCATCCGCCAGATCCTCTCCAACCTCGTCTCGAACGCGGTCAAGTTCACCTCGAGCGGCGAGGTGCGCCTGGGCGCGACGACTCTGCGCACGCCTCATGGCGTCGAGGCGCGTATCCGGGTCCGCGACACCGGCATCGGCTTTGACGACGCGACCAAGCTGCGTCTTTTCGGCCGTTTCGAGCAGGCGGACGGGTCGATCACCCGCCGGTTCGGCGGCACCGGCCTGGGCCTCGCGATCTCGCGCTCGCTCGCCGAGCAGATGGGCGGGACGCTCGACGCCGAGGCGACGCCCGGACGGGGCGCCGTGTTCACGCTGACGTTGCCGCTGGCGCGCACGGCGGACGCGCCGTTGCAGGAGGCGTTGGCGGACGCTGCGCCCGCCGACATCGCGCCCAACGGCCGACGGCTGCGGGTGCTGCTCGCCGAGGACCACCCCGTCAACCGCCGCGTCGTGCAGCTGATCCTCGAGGCCGCCGGCGTCGACCTGACCTGCGTCGAGGACGGGGCTGCGGCGGTGGAAACCTGGCGGGGCGGCGACTTCGACCTCGTGCTGATGGACATGCAGATGCCGGTGATGGACGGGCTGACCGCCATCCGCGAGATACGCCAGGCCGAGGCGCGGCTCGGCCGTCCACGAACGCAGATCTGCGCGCTCACCGCCAATGCGATGCCCGAGCACGCCGAGGCCTCGCGCGCCGCGGGGGCCGACGGCCACCTGACCAAGCCGATCAGCGCCGACCAGCTGTTCCGCGCCGTCGAGGACGCCGCGCGGGGCGGCGTCGGTGCGACAGGCGCAGCCGGACGCAGCGCCGGCCAGGGCCGATGAACGACGTCTGAACGGGCCGCTCAGGCCTGCCTCAGCCAAGCTGGCGCATCCTTCGCGTCATGGGCCCGTCCGGGGCCCGAGATGCGAAGAAGGATCGCCGTCATGCGTGTCGATTGGGTCCTGCTGAACGAAGCGGCCCAGGCCGAGGTGGAGGTCGGAGACCTCGTCAGCGTCGAGGCCGGCGGCGCGCCGGCCTGGCGGGTGCTGAAGCTCGGCGACGGCCGCGCCTGGCTGCGCGACGAGGTGAGCGGTCAGGACTGCGTCTCCCCGCTCAGCCAGTTCCACTGGAAGGTCGGCCTGATCCGGCCGTGATGTTCGCTGCGCGGTTCGAGACGCGCCCTGTCAGGCGCTCCTCACCATGACGACGGTTGGGACGTCGCACGTCTCTCGTCATCCTCCGGAGCCCGCGCAGCGGGCGTCTCGATGGACGCAGTGTTGTCTCGCGACGGAGCGCGGCGCGCTCACCCCACGCAGTCGTCCGCGCCCAGCCGGTCGACCGTCCCTTCCGCCGCGCCGATGCGGCGGTCGCGGCGGCGTACGTAAGCGCCGGGGTCGATGACCTGCCACTTCAGCGGGCTCGGCAGGATCGCGATCAGCCGCGCGGCCTGCGCGGGCGTGACCTGCCGGGCGCTGACGTGGAAGTACTTCTGCGCGGCCGCCTCCACGCCGTAGACGCCCGGCCCCATCTCCACCGTGTTGAGGTAGACCTCCATGATCCGCGGCTTGCCCCAGATCACCTCGATCAGGACGGTGAAGTAGGCCTCGAAGCCCTTCCGCACCCAAGAACGCTCCGGCCAGAGGAAGACGTTCTTGGCCGTCTGCTGGCTGATGGTCGAACCGCCGCGGATCTTGTTCGGCCGCTTCTCGTCGTGCTGCATCGCCTTCTCGATCGCGTTCACGTCGAAGCCGTGATGGCGGCAGAAGTTGGCGTCCTCGGCGGCGATCGCCGCCCGCGGCAGGGCCGGCGACATCTGCGACAGCGGAACCCAGCGGTGGTCCAGCCCGTGGCCCTGGACCATCCGCTCGACCATCAGGATCGTGATCGGCGGCGGCGCGAAGCGGTAGGCGACCACGGCGAGGATCGGGCCGACGATCACGATCGCCAGCAGAGTTCCCAGCATCCTGCCGAGCAGTCGGCCCCAGCGGAACCCGCCTCCGCGGCCAGCTCGCGCGGGCTTTCGCGCCATCTTGGTCCTTAACTCAGCGAGCCCTCGGGTGTTAGCGAATGGAAGCGCCGTTCGCCGGCGTCAAGCGCCGGAGAGGGTCATGGATGTCGCAGAGGCGGTGAGGAAGCGGATGTCGGTCAGGGCGTTCAAGCCCGACCCGGTGTCCGGCGACCTGGTGCGCAACCTGCTGATCACGGCGGCGCAGGCGCCGTCCGGGGGCAACCTGCAGCCCTGGCGGGTTCACGTGCTCTCCGGCGAGCCGCTGGCCGAGTTCAAGGCCATCGTCGCTTCGGGCGGAATGCAGGAGCCCGAGTACGAAGTCTATCCGCCCAACCTCTGGGAGCCGTTCCGGACGCGGCGCTTCGTCTGCGGCGAGGACCTCTACGCCTCGATCGCGATCCCGCGCGACGACCGTCCGGCGCGGTTCCGGCAGCTGGCGCGCAACAGCCAGTTCTTCGACGCTCCGGTGGGCCTCTTCTTCAGCCTCGACCGCAAGCTGGGGCCGCCGCAATGGGCCGACCTCGGCATGTTCATGCAGACCTTCATGCTGCTGGCGGTCGAGGCGGGCCTGGCGACCTGCGCGCAGGAGTACTGGGCGCGCTACCCGAAGACCGTCGCCGAGTTCTGCGGCCTGCCCGACGACCACATGCTGTTCTCCGGCATGGCGCTCGGCTACGCCGACGAGGCGCACCCGATCAACAACTGGCGCACCCGCCGCGACCCGCCCGAGGTCTGGCTGGAGATGCGCGGGTTCTGACTCGCCCCCATCGTCGCGCTTCGGTCGCTTACGGGGAAAGAGCGACATCGCTCCTCCCCGTCGCGGAGCGAGGGGAGGTGTCGCAGGCGAGGCCGTCAGGCCGAAGCGCGACGGAGGGGAGGAGTCAGAGGGTCTGAATCTCCGCCACCCCCGCGCCGCCCTCTTCGTCGCCCCAGGCGAGGCGTCGCCCTGAGATCGCGAGCGCGGTGATCGGCGGGCCGGTCTCGAGGCGGACGTCGGCGCGCTGGCCGGTGGCCACGTCCGCGGCCCAGACGCGCCCGTCGCCGAGGCCCGCGGCCAGCAGCGTCCCGTCCGGCTCGGCCGCCACGCGGGTGACGAGCGCGGTCTCGTCGAAGCCGATCTCCATCGCCTGCTTGCCCATCGGCCCGTCGGCGCCGCCGAACGGCCAGACCACGACGCCGGGCGCGCCGGACGTCGCGAGCATCCTGCCGCCACCGAAGAAGACCAGGCTCTTCACCTTCGCCGGATAGCCGCCCATGCGCATGTCCTTGGCGTCGGAGAGCCGCCAGCCGTGCAGGGCGTTCTCCTGCATCGACGACATCAGGAACCGCCCGTCTGGACTGAAGGCGACGGCGATGTGCGCGCCGGCCCACCGCAGCATCACCGGCTGCTGGTCGGCGATGCGGGCGTACCAGAGGGCGGCGCCGCCGTAGGTGGCGACGGCGAGGCGCCGGGCCCGCGCGTCGAGGGCGACATCGGCGACAGACCGCTCGTGCGCGAAGACGCGTGAGAACGCCGGGTCGGCGACATCGATCACGCGCGCCTCGCGCCCGGCGCCGAACGCCATCAGGGTCGAGCCCGGGACCGCCACGACGCTCTCGATCCAGCGCCCGCCCACGTCGGCCAGCGCCTGCAGGCCCTCGGGCCGCGACCAAACGAGGCGCCCGTCGTCGCCGCCGGTGATCAGGCCGGGCTCGGTCGGGTGGCGGGCCGCAGCCAGCGCCGCGCCGTCGTGCGCGGCCTGCAAGGCGCCGCCTTCCCAGACGACCCGGCCGTCGCCGAGGGCGAAAACGGCCTCGCCCGTGACATCGAAGAGGCAGGCGGTGACGTAGGCGTCGAAGGCGAAAGTCATGGCGCGGCCATAGCGCAGGGCGGGGCCGCTTGCCCAGCGCGGGCACGCCGGGGACGACGCCAGGGATGACGTCAGGGATGACGTCCCGGATTCTGGGCGCCCGGACTTTACTTCCGCGAAGTTCCGGGCAATGGGTGTCGCCGCTCGAGCGGCCAGAGGGCCGGACGTTAGGGAGTTACGGATGGCGGCGAAGCTCGCTGGGGCCGGCAAGAAGCGGTTCGACCTCGGTCAGAACAGCGACATCAACGTCACCCCCTTCGTCGACGTGATGCTGGTGCTGCTGATCATCTTCATGGTGACCGCGCCGCTGGCCACCGTGTCGATCAAGATCGACATTCCGCCGGCGCAGGCGCCGACCACGCCGTCGAAGCCGCCGACCTACATCTCGATCGCCAACAGCGGCCAGCTGTTCGTTTCGTTCGCGACCGGACCGACGAGCACCGAGATGCATCCGACGTCACTGCAGACCATGGCCAACGACGTCGCCCAGTCGCTCGGCGTGCCCAACCCGACCACGCAGCAGGTCTTCATCCGCGCCGATCCGCACGTGAAGTACGGGGTCTTCATGTCGGTCGTGAACCAGCTCCAGATCGACGGCTACTACAAGATCGGCCTGATCTCGGAAGAAGTGCAGAACTAGCGCTGCGTCCTTCGAGACGTCCGCGGCGCGGGCTCCTCAGGGTGACGAAGATCGGGCAAGCCGCACCATACTCGTCATGGTGAGGAGCGCCCCGGACTCGGTCCGCAGCGCGCCTCGAACCACGCAGTGAGCTACGCGGCGCAGGCCTGGAAGCCGACGCGCAGCAGCGCTTCGTCGAGGTTGCGGCCGATGAAGACCATCCGGCTCGAGCGGTCGTCGCCGGCCTTCCATGGCTGCTGGAAGTCGCCCTCGAGGATCATGTGCACGGCCTGGAACACCAGGCGGCGGTCCTCGCCCTGGACGTTGAGGATGCCCTTGGCGCGCAGGATGTCGGGTCCCTGGCGCTGCAGCAGCTCGTTGAGCCACCGCGTGACCTTCTGCGGGTCGACCGGCTTGTCCATCCTCAGCGCCACGCCCTTGATGTCGTCGTCGTGGACGTGGTCGTGGTGATGGTGATGCTCGTGGCCGTCGTGATCGTCGTGGTCGCAGTGCTCGTCGTGCACGTGGCCTGGCTCGCCGTGCGCGGGGTTCAGGAACTCCGGCTCCAGCTCGAGAATACGGTCGAGGTCGAAGCCGCCGCGGCCCAGGATCGCGTCGAGCGGCACGTTCGAGCGCTGGGCGTGGTGGATCGGCGCCAGCGGGTTCAGCCGCCGCAGCCGCGCCTCGGTCGCCTTCAGCTCGTCGTCTGACACGAGGTCGGTCTTGTTCAGCACGATCTGGTCGGCGAAGGCGATCTGCTCACGCGCCTCGCGGCTGTCGTCGAGGCGCAGGTTGATGTGCTTGGCGTCGACCACGGTCGTCACCGAGTCGAGCTTGGCTTTGGCGCGCACGTCCTCGTCGACGAAGAAGGTCTGCGCGACCGGGCCGGGGTCGGCCAGGCCCGTGGTCTCGATCACGATGCCGTCGAAGCCGCCTTTTCGCTTCATCAGCCCCTGCACGACGCGGATCAGGTCGCCGCGCACCGTGCAACAGACGCAACCGTTGTTCATCTCGAACACTTCCTCGTCCGCGCCGACAACGAGGTCGTTGTCGATGCCGATCTCGCCGAACTCGTTGACGATGACGGCGTAGCGTTTGCCGTGCTCCTCCGAGAGGATCCGGTTGAGCAGCGTGGTCTTTCCGGCCCCGAGATAGCCGGTGAGGACGGTGACGGGTGTCTGAGCCATGGCGTTCCAGATAGGCTTGCGATGAGAAACTTGCCAGCGAGGAGCGCGCCATGCCGACGGCCCTGGTGACCGGGGCGAGCCGGGGGGTGGGACGCGGCGCCGCGATCGGGCTCGCCGAGGCCGGCTACGACGTCTTCGCCACCGGGCGAAGCTTAGCCGCCGCCGACCTGCCGGAGGGCGTGCGGCGGATCGTCTGCGACCACGAAGACGATGCTCAGACGGCGCGCGTCTTCGCCGACATCGCCGCGGCCGGCGGCGGGCTCGATCTGCTCGTGAACAGCGCCTGGGGCGGCTACGAGGGCATGGTCGAGGACGGCGCATTCACGTGGGGCGAGCCGTTCTGGCGCCAGCCGATGCGGCGCTGGGCCGCGATGATGGACGCCGGGGTCCGAGCCGCGTACGTCGCCGCCGCGCTCGCCGCGCCGATCATGATCGCGGCCGGGCGCGGGCTGATCGTCAACGTGAGCTTCTGGGCGGCGCAGGCGCGGATCGGCAACGCGATCTACGGTGCAGCCAAGGCGGCCACCGACAAGCTGACCCGCGACATGGCCGACGAGCTGCGTCCGCACGGCGTCTCGGTCATTTCGCTCTATCCGGGCCTGGTGCGCACCGAGGCGGTGCTGGCGGCGGCCGGCGCGTTCGACCTTTCGAACAGCGAGAGTCCCGAGTTCCAGGGCCGCGTGATCGCCGCCCTCGCGCGTGATCCGAACCTCGCGGCGCGCTCGGGGCAGGTCGTCATCGCCGCGGCCGCCGCCCGCGAGCTCGGTGTGGTCGACATCGACGGCGCCAGCCCGGCGCCGCTCACGCTCGGCGACGTCGCCCCGGCTTGACCGAGCGGCCCGGCGCGGCGATACGCCGGACATGGCCCTCGCCTTCGCCGCACTGATCCGACGCCGACGCTCCTGGCGGCTGGCGTTCGCTGGCGCGCGGCGGCTGCGACGACGCGGCTGAGGGCCTTCGGCCCTCGCCCTCGTTCCTCCGACCCTTGATCTACGAACCCCGCGCCGCCCGTCCGGCCGGACGCGGCGCGGCGCCAGCGAGACGCCCATGACCTCTTCCAACGCTTCCGACATCCAGCTGCGGCTGGGCCAGCCGTCCGACGCGGACGCCATCAGGGCGCTGACCCGCGCCGCCTACGCGCCCTGGGTCGCCGTCGTCGGCCGCGAGCCGAAGCCGATGACCGCCGACTACGAGATGGCTGTGCGCCAGCGCCGTTTCGACCTCGCATACCGTGGCGGCGCGCTTGTCGGGCTGGTCGAGACCTGCCCCGAGCCAGGCGCGCTGCTCGTCGTCAACGTCGCCGTGGCGCCTACCGCGCAAGGTGGCGGCCTTGGTCGGCGGCTGCTGGCCCATGCCGAGGATCTCGCGCGGGAAGCCGGGCTGACGACGCTTCGGCTCTACACCAACGGCCGGATGGCCCGGAACATCGCGATCTATCGCCGGCTTGGCTACCGGATCGAGCGCGAGGAGAAGAACGAGCGCGGCGTCGTGGTCCACATGGCCAAGGCGCTCGATCCGGCGACCCCACAGGTGCTGTTCCTGCCCGGCGCCGGCGCCGATCCGATGTTCTGGCGCCCGCTCGGCGAGCGGCTGCCGGCCGCCTGGCCCAAGCGCTACTTCGGCTGGCCCGGGATCGGCGACCAGCCGCCCGACCCGGCCGTGAACGCGTTCGACGACCTCGTCGCCATGGTCGAGGCCGAACTCGAACCGGGCCTCGTGGACCTCGTGGCGCAGTCGATGGGCGGCGTGGTGGCGCTGGGCGTCGCGCTGAGCAACCCGGGCCGCATCCGCCGCCTGGTGCTGACCGCGACGTCCGGCGGCGTCGACGTCGCCGATCTCAATCGCTTCGACTGGCGCGAGGGCTATCGGCGCGAATACCCCGGCGCTGCGCCGTGGATCACCGAGGCGCGGGTCGACCACACGGCCAGCATCCCGGCCATCGTCTGCCCGACCCTGCTGCTCTGGGGCGACGCCGACCCGATCAGCCCGGTCGCGGTGGGCGAGCGCCTGCGCTCGCTCCTGCCCGACGCGCGACTGCACGTCGTCCCGGGCGGCGAGCACGACCTCGCGGTCTCCCATGCCGAGGCTCTGGCCCCGCTCGTGGAGGCCCACCTGCGATAGCTCAGGGGGCGGCGGGCGCCGGCTTCTCCGGTCCGTAGAACAGCACCCAGACGCAGAAGTCGGGCGACGGGTCCTCGAAGCCGTGCGGGGCGTGGGCGGCGGCGAAGAGGAGGTCGCCGGGGCCGACCTCGCTGACCCGGCCTTCGGCGCGGTAGCGCGACGTGCCGGCCGCGACGAAGTAGAGCTCGTCGCGCAGGTGCGGCGTCTGTGGGCCGTTGCTGGGGTGGAGGGCGAAGCGCACCTCGAGGTCGCCGTCGACGTACGCCTCGGCCGAGCGTCCCGGCGTGAACGGAAGCGCCCTGGCTGCAGCCAGCGAGACGGGCGGCGGGGTGCGTTCCATCGCATCGCTCCTTCGCCGCGGCGTTGACTTCGGAGGCGCCCTCGCTATAACGCCGCCTCCCTCGCCCGCGGGTCCGCTCGCGGGCGCATTTCCTTTTGCCGAGGCAGGCGCGATGTACGCGGTGATCAAGACCGGCGGCAAGCAGTACCGGGTGCAGCCCGGCGACGTGCTGGTCGTGGAAAAGCTGGCCGGCGAGCCGGGCGCCAAGGTCGCGTTCGACCAAGTGCTGCTGGTCGGCGAAGGCGACGCCGTCACCGTCGGCGCGCCGACCGTCGCCGACGCCCAGGTGAGCGCGACCCTGATCGAGACCCGCCGCGGCGAGAAGATCAAGATCTTCAAGAAGATCCGTCGCCAGGGCTACCGCCGCACACGCGGTCATCGGCAGGCCGAGAGCGTGCTGCGCGTGACCGCCATCGCCGGCGGAGGCAAGACCGAGACCTGGGACGGCGAAGTGAACCTGACGCCGCGTTCGGTGCTGAACCTGCGCGCCCGCAATCTCGCCCGCGGCGGAGAGGCGATCCTCCCGGCCGACGTCGACGTCGAGACGGTGGTCGAGCCGGTCGGCAAGGGCAAGGCGGCGCGCGTCCGCGCCAAGGTGGTCGAGGAAGCCGCGCCCGTCGCTGCGGACGCCGTCGCCGATGACGCCGCCCCCGCGACCAAGGCCAAGGCGGCCAGGCCGGCGAAGAAGGGCGGCAAGCCCTCGGACGCGAAGTATTCGACCAAGACCGCTGCGCCGAAGCCGTCGAAGGCCCAGGCCAAGGCTCCGGTGCGACGCTCCGCCCCGCGCGGCAAGGGCTGAGCCGGGCGAAGTTCGAGGAGAGTATCTAGATGGCTCACAAGAAATCCGGCGGCTCGTCGCGCAACGGCCGCGACTCTCCCGGTCAGCGCCTGGGCGTGAAGAAATTCGGCGGCGAGAACGTGCTCGCGGGCAACATTCTCGTACGCCAGCGCGGCGCCAAGTTCTGGCCGGGCGACAACGTCGGCATGGGGCGCGACCACACGCTTTTCGCCAAGGCGAACGGCCAGGTGAAGTTCGTCACCAAGCGCGGCGACCGAACTTACGTCGCCGTGGCCGAGGCCGACACCGAGTAGGCGATCCGTCTCTCGCCGGATCGCGAAGACAGCGATCCGGACGCGTAATGAAGGCGGGATGTCCGGAGCGCCGGCGTCCCGCCTTTTTCGCGTTCGAGGGAGGCGTTCAATGATCGACCAACTGACCCGGAGGCCTACGTTGAGCGCCGGCCGGCTCGACCTGCGCCCGCTCCGCCCCGAAGACGCCCCGCACCTCGCCCCGCTCGCCAACGACTTCGAGGTGGTGAAGATGACCGGCGGGATGCCGTTCCCCTACGCCCTGGCCGACGCCGAGGCGTTCATCCGCCGCGCGACCGATTGCGATCCGCAGCGGGAGACCCACTTCGCGGTCGAGCTGCCGGGCGAAGGCCCGATCGGCTGCATCGGCTTCTATCCGCACGAGAGCCCCGGGCCCGAGCTCGGCTACTGGCTCGGACGCCCCTACTGGGGCCGCGGCTTCGCGCGCGAGATGCTGGCGGCGGTGATGACCTGGGCGCGGGACGACTGGGGCAAACGCTGCGTGATCGCCTGCCACCACGTCGACAACCCGGTCTCGGGCTCGGCGTTGATCCGCGCGGGCTTCCTCTACACCGGCCGCGTCGAGGCCCTGCCCTGCCGCGCGCGCGGCGAGCCCACGCCGTCGCGCTGGATGGTCTGGCTGGCTTAGGGGCGGTCCCCGTCTTCCGCGGGGACGCGCGGAGCATGGATGCGGGGCTAGCCTTCGAGCGGGAAGACCCACATCACGTCGTCGAAGGTCTCGCGCACGCCGCCGCAGCGCGCGTAGAGGCGCATGGCCGGCTCGTTCGCCGCGCTGGTCAGCACCCACATCTCGTAGTAGCCGCGCTCGACGCTGAGGCGCCGCAGGGCCTCGATCATCGCGCTCGCCGCGCCGCGCCGACGATGGCCCGCGTCGGTGTCCACCGAGTAGATCAGCAGCGCCGTGCGGGTCATCTGCGGCAACACGTGGCCGTAGGCGAAGCCGACCGGCGCGTCGTCCGCCAGCGCGACCACCGCGACGAAGCAGGGGTCGGCGAGCAGCTCGCGGCAGCGCTCCGGGCTCGGGCCGAGGTCCTCCTCGTCGTCGCCGATCGCGGCCGCCGCCGCGAGCAGCGCTTCGTCGCCCAACGCAAGGATCCGCGCTTCCATTTGTCGCCTCCGCGGGCGGGGCTGACATTCCCCGATCGGCGCGCTATATAGCGTGTCACATCGTCCGTTGGCGCTGGATGGCGCTTACGAGCGGCGGCCCGAAAGGACCGGCCGCTTTTTTGTTGATCGAAAGGCCTGGCTTGCGCGGCAAGACCGCCGAAGACGTGCGGCTCCTGGAGCTGCTGGACCCCGTGGCCGAGGCCGCGGGCTACGAGATCGTTCGCCTGCGTCTGATGGGTGGCGACCAGGCCCGGCGGCTGCAGATCATGGCCGAGCGCCCGCCGATGGACGGCCAGGCTGACGCGACCATGCTGGTCGAAGACTGTACGGCGCTGTCGCGCGCCGTCTCCGAGGTGCTGGACGCCGCCGACCCGATCCGCGGTGAGTACACGCTGGAGGTCTCGAGCCCGGGCATCGACCGGCCGCTGACCCGGCTGAGGGACTTCGAGACTTACAAGGGCTGCGATGCGCGCATCGAGCTCGATCGGCTGGCCGAGAACCGGCGCCGTTTCAAAGGCGTGCTGGCCGGCGTCGACGGCGGCGCCGTCGCGATCGACCTCGAGGGCGAGGACGAGACAGCGCTCGTGCCCTTCGCCTGGATCAGCGAGGCCAGGCTCGTGATCACCGACCAACTGATGAAGCGGGGCGCGGCGGCCAGGGCCGCCCGTCTCGCCGCCGAATCTCCTCTCCTCCAGGGCGAGGTGCCGGCGAAGCCGACGGAAGGGGCCTCCGTCGACCGCAAAACGGGGCGCGGGCCCCCTATGGCGCGCGGACCGCGCGCCGCTTCCCCCAGAGCGGGAAGAGAGAGGACAAGGAACCAGACATGAGCGTCACCGGCATCTCCGCCAACCGTCAGGAGCTGCTTCAGATCGCCGACGCGGTCGCCCGCGAGAAGGCGATCGAGAAGGAAATCGTCATCGAGGCGATCGAGGAGGCGATCCAGAAAGCTGCGCGCAGCCGCTACGGCGCCGAGCACGACATCCGCGTCACCATCGACCCGAAGACTGGCGAGACCACCATCCGCCGCTTCGTCACGGTGATCGAGGACGAGATCCCGGAAGGTGTGGAGGTCAACGAGTACGCCCAGAAGCGCCTGACCGACGCGCTGCGCGACGACAAGGAGGCGTTCGTCGGCAAGGAATACGTCGAGATCCTGCCCCCGTTCGAGTTCGGTCGGGTGCAGACCCAGACCGCGCGCCAGGTGGTCACGGGCAAGGTGCGCGAGGCCGAGCGCGAGCGCCAGTACGAGGAGTTCAAGGACAGGGTCGGCGAGATCGTCAACGGCGTCGCCAAGCGGGTCGAGTACGGCAACGTGATCGTCGACCTCGGCCGTGGCGAGGGCATCATGCGCCGCGACCAGTCGATCCCGCGCGAGGCGTTCCAGGTCGGTGACCGGGTGCGCAGCTACATCTACGACGTCCGCCGCGAGACCAAAGGCCCGCAGATCATGCTGTCGCGGGCGCACGGCGGCTTCATGGCCAAGCTGTTCGCGCAGGAGGTGCCCGAGGTCTACGACGGCGTGATCGAGATCCGCGCCGTGGCCCGCGACCCCGGCAGCCGCGCCAAGATGGCGGTGGTCTCGAACGACAGCTCGATCGACCCTGTCGGCGCCTGCGTCGGCATGCGCGGCAGCCGCGTGCAGGCGGTCGTCGCCGAGCTGCAAGGCGAGAAGATCGACATCATCCAGTGGAGCGGCGACGAGGCGACCTTCCTCGTCAACGCCTTGGCCCCGGCCGAGGTCACCAAGGTGGTGATGGACGAGGAGGCCGGCCGCGTCGAGGTGGTGGTGCCGGACGAGCAGCTGTCGCTGGCGATCGGCCGCCGCGGCCAGAACGTGCGGCTGGCGAGCCAGCTGACCGGCTGGCAGATCGACATCATCACCGAGGCGCAGGACAGCGAGCGCCGCCAGCGCGAGTTCGCCGAGCGCACGCAGCTGTTCCAGGAGGCGCTGGACGTCGACGAGGTGATCGCCCAGCTGCTGGTGACCGAAGGCTTCGCCACGGTCGAGGATGTCGCCTACGTCGAATCTTCGGAGATCGCCTCGATCGAGGGCTTCGACGAGGACACCGCCGAAGAGATCCAGGCCCGCGCCCGCGAATACCTCGAGAAGGAGGCGGCCGAATACGACGCCCGCCGCCGCGAGCTGGGAGTCGAGGACCGGGTGCTTGACGTCGAAGGCGTGACGCTGCCGATGGCGGTGGCGCTCGGCGAAGGCGGCGTGAAGACGCTGGAGGACCTCGCCGGCCTCATCCCCGACGACATCCGGGGCTACTACGAGAGCAAGGACGGCGAACGCGTGCGCGAGCCCGGCGTCCTCGACGACTTCAACCTTTCGCCCGAGGACGCCGAAGCGCTGATCATGCGCGCGCGCGTCGTCGCCGGCTGGATCGAGCCGGAAGAGGACATCGAGGAGGAGCTCGCCGAGGAGGACGCAGTTCTCGGCGAGGCCGACGAGGCGGTCGAGGCCGCGATCGAGGCGCAGGAAGAGGGCTGAAGGGAGCGTGCGTGGTTCGAGACGCGCTCTGAGGAGCGCTCCTCACCATGACGAGAAAGTTGGCGCCCGAGACTCATCATCCTGAGGAACCCGCGCCAGCGAACGTCGCGAAGGACGCACCCTCGACCCACGCCGCAAGCTCCCGCGAGCGCCGGGACCTCGTCTCCGGCGATGTAATGGACGAGGCGCGGCTGGTGCGCTTCGTCGCGGGTCCCGAAGGACGGGTGGTTCCCGACCTGGCGCGCAAGCTGCCGGGACGGGGGCTCTGGGTGGCCGCGACGCGCCAGGCGGTCGAGACCGCGGCTCGCAAGGGGCTGTTCGCCCGCGCCGCCAAGGCCAGCCTCGTCGCGCCGCCGGACCTCGCGGACGAGGTGGAAAGGTTGCTCAAGGGGCGCCTGCTCGCCGGCCTCGGCCTTGCGCGCAAGGCGGGCGACCTTACGTTGGGTTTCGAGAAGGTGCTGGCCGCCGTGGCCGCCGGCAAAGCGGCCTGGCTGATCGAGGCTAGCGACGGCGCCGAGGATGGTCGCCGCAAGCTGACGGCGGCTGCGCGGCGGGCGCCTTCCCAGCCCCGGCTCCTGGCCGTGTTCAGTTCTTCGGAATTGGGTTTGGCCTTGGGCGCCCCGAATGTGATACACACAGCCTTCCTTGCGGGGCGGGGCGCCGAGCGCTGGACACTCGATGTCGAGCGCTTGGCCGGCTTCCGTCCGCTCTTTCCTGAGGAGTGAGGCGCGAGGGCCCCCGATCCGGACGGGCGCGAGAACGCGGCCGGCCCGAGGTCGGGTATTTTCGCAAGTGTTTTGGTCGGGCCTCCGGCCGAGGCGTATAGTCAAGCGAGCTGCATGACGGACGAGAACGAGAACCGGCCGAGAGCCCCCCTGACGCTGAAGCCGCGCACCGGCTCCTCAGTGAGCACGGGCACCGTGAAGCAGAGCTTCAGCCACGGCCGCTCCAAGACGGTGGTGGTGGAGACCAAGCGGTCGCGCGTCGGCGCGCCGCCGCCGGTGAATCTCGCCGCGCCGTCCGCCTCCGAGAAGCGCCCCCAGGGCTTCGACGTCCGCGGCCGCGAGGCCCCGCGCGCGCCGGCGCCGCCGGCCGACACGCACGCCCTCTCCGAGGACGAGCGCCTGCGCCGCCAGAAGGTCGCCCAGGAGTTCGCCGCCCGCCAGGCCGCCGATCGCGCCGTCGCTGAAACCCGGGCCCGCGAGGCCGCCACCGCCCGCGCCCGCGAGGAAGCCGCCCGGGCCGCCACGGCGCCGGAGCCCGCGCCGCAACCCGAAATCCTGGCCGAGGCCCCCGCGCCAGCGCCCGCCGAGGCCGCCCCCGCGCCGGCGCCCGCCACACGGGTCGAGACGCCGCCGCCGGCCCCGCGGGCCGAAGCGCCCAGGCCTGAGGCCCGCAGCGCGGTTCCGCCGCAGACCCGCACCTACGAGCCGGGTCGCGAGCGCCCCCGCGACGACCGCGAGCGCACCACCACCTATCGTCCCGACCGGCCGCCCCCGCGCGAGGGCGGCGGCTTCGCCCCGCGCGGACCCCGCCCGGAAGGCGGCTACCCGCCGCGCGGACCGCGCCCGGAGGGCGGCTACCCCCCGCGCGCGCCGCGTGAGGGCGGACGCGAGGGCGGACCGCGCGAAGGCGGCTACCGCGGCGAGCGCCCGGCCGGCCGGCCGGGCGAGACCGTCCGCTATTCGGCGCTGAGTCCCCGGCCGGCCCCGCGCGACGGCCAGGGCCGTCCGCCCGGCGGTCCGCGGCCGCCCGGCCTCGGCCGACCTGCGCCGGCGCCATCGGGTCCGGAGATCCAGCGCGCGACCCGCCAGACGCCGCGCCCCGGCAGCCTCAACCTCGACCGCCGTCCCGACTTCGACGAGGAGGCCGACACCCGCCGCGGCAAGGCGCCCGCGCCCACCAAGGCGGTCTCGCGCACCAAGGGCGAGCCCAAGCGCCGCGAGGGCCGACTGACCATCCAGGCGCTGGCTGGAGACGACGAGGACGCCGTCGAACGCATGCGCTCGCTGGCTTCGGTCCGCCGGGCCCGGGAGCGTGAGCGCGAAAAGCGCAAGGGCGGCCAGGTCGAGCAGACCCGCGTCGGCCGCGAGGTCGTCATCCCCGACGTCATCACCGTGCAGGAGCTGGCCGGGCGGATGGCCGTCCGCGGCGTCGAGATCATCAAGTTCCTGATGCGCCAGGGCCTGATGCTGAAGATCAACGACGTGATCGACAGCGACACCGCCGAGCTGGTGGCCAGCGAGTTCGGCCATACCGTCAGGCGCGTCTCCGAGAGCGACGTCGAGGTCGGCTTCATCGGCGAGGAGGACGTCGACGACCATCTGGTCCCGCGCCCGCCGGTGGTGACCGTCATGGGCCACGTCGACCACGGCA
This sequence comes from Caulobacteraceae bacterium, assembly GCA_035541575.1. GTDB lineage: Bacteria > Pseudomonadota > Alphaproteobacteria > Caulobacterales > Caulobacteraceae > Acaudatibacter. The sequence continues at coordinate 24,380 of DATKMZ010000048.1, forward strand.
AGACGTCGCTACTCGACGCCCTGCGCTCGACCGACGTCGCCGGCGGCGAGCACGGCGGCATCACCCAGCACATCGGCGCCTACCAGGTGCGCCTGGCCGACGGCCAGCGCGTGACCTTCCTCGACACGCCCGGCCACGCGGCGTTCTCGGCGATGCGCGCCAGAGGCGCCAACGTGACCGACATCGTCGTGCTGGTGGTGGCCGCCGACGACGGCGTGATGCCGCAGACGGTGGAGGCGATCCAGCACGCCCGCGCCGCCGGCGCGCCGATCATCGTGGCGATCAACAAGATCGACAAGCCCGACGCCAACCCGACCCGGGTGATCAACGAACTGCTGCAGCACGAGGTCGTGGTCGAGAGCCTGGGCGGCGACACGCAGGCGATCGAGGTCTCCGCGACGCAGAAGCTGGGTCTGGAGGACCTGGTCGAGGCGATCTCGCTGCAGGCCGAGGTGATGGACCTGAAGGCCAACCCCGACCGCTCCGCCGAGGGCGTGGTGATCGAGTCCAAGGTCGACCGCGGCCGTGGCGCGGTGGCGACGGTGCTGGTCAAGCGCGGCACGCTGCGGCGCGGCGACATCGTCGTCGCCGGCGCGGCCTGGGGCCGCGTGCGGGCGCTGATCAACGAGCGCGACGAGCAGATGACCGAGGCCGAGCCGTCGACGCCGGTCGAGGTCCTGGGCCTCGACTCCGCCGCCGATCCTGGCGAGGCGTTCGCGGTGGTCGAGGACGAAGCCCGCGCCCGCGAGCTCACCGAGTACCGCGTGCGGGTGAAGCGCGAGCGCACCATCGGCCCGGTCGGCGGCTCGACGCTGGCCGACATGATGGCCAAGCTCGCCGACAAGAAGGTTTCGGAGCTGCCGCTGCTGGTGAAGGCCGACGTGCAGGGCTCGGCCGAGGCGATCGTCACCTCGCTCGACAAGATCGGCACTGACGAGGTGCGCGCCCGGATCATCCTCAGCGGCGCCGGGCAGATCAACGAGAGCGACGTGATGCTGGCCAAGAGCTCGGGCGCGCCGATCCTCGGCTTCAACGTCCGCGCCTCGCGCCAGGCCCGCGACCTCGCCGAGCGCGAGGGCGTGGAGATCCGCTACTACGCGATCATCTACGACCTCTTGGACGACATCAAAGGCGTGCTCTCGGGCATGCTGGCGCCGGTCCAGCGCGAAACCTTCCTCGGCAACGCCGAGGTGCTGCAGGTGTTCGACATCTCCAAGGTCGGCAAGGTCGCCGGCTGCCGGGTCACCGAAGGCACGGTGCGCAAGGGCTCGCGGGTGCGGATCGTCCGCGAGGGCGTGGTGGTGCTGGAGCTGGGCGTGCTGCAGACCCTCAAGCGCTTCAAGGACGAGGTGAACGAGGTCGTGGCTGGCCAGGAATGCGGCATGGCCTTCCAGGGCTTCCAGGACATCAAGGAAGCCGACCTGATCGAGTGCTTCAACGTCGAGGAAGTGAAGCGGTCGCTGTAAGGG
>DATKMZ010000049.1:0-17527 GCA_035541575.1 Caulobacteraceae bacterium
TGCCGCCTCAAAAGTCTCCGCGGGCGGCTCAAATCTGACGACAGGTCGATGCCTGAGCTCGAATGTCTCGACCACGAACTTGCCGCTGTCGCCTCGCTCGATGCGAACCCAGGTGTCGGTCTCGGGTGGACTTGCGCCGACAGGCAGATGGATGACCTCGGTCATGCCGCCCTTCTGGTCGAAGCGACGCGGCGAGAGGCAAGACCGCTGGTTCGGGTCTTCCTTGAGACGACCGTGGAAATGAGACTCCCAGCGCCAGCCATCGTCTGCCGGCCCCACGTTGACGGGGTGTCTCGCGTCGGTCTGCCTCTCGCTGCGCATGAGCCCTATGGCCGATGTTCAGACGCCACGGGGCGAGCCGCACGCTCCACCGCTGGAGGGTCTTCGACAACCGCGTCTGCTGACCCGCCGCACCGGCGGATGCCGGCGGCCAAACGGTTGGCCTCGCGGATCGCCGTGTCCTGCCTGCGGAACGGGGAGGCGGTATGTTCGCCGACCCGAACGGACCAGCCGAACTCATCCCTGACGACCCGCAACTGGATCGTGCGCGGATCCTGCCCGCCGGGGTCGGGGCTAACGGAGCTTGTTCGTGCGCCAGAGCTGATCAAGCTTGCCTCTCTCTTGTGCGATCAGTTCATTGAGGAGGTCGCGCTCGTATCGGTCCTGCGCCTCGTTCAGCTGCCTGCACAGGCGCTTCAGGTTCTCTCGGCAGACCCACTCGTCCTCGGACGTCCCCATTTGCCACCTCTGGGGTTCGCGCCTCGGTGGGCCGGCCAACGGTCTTGGGATAGATCAAGGACGGCTCTCACCACCCCTCCCACTATCGCCCCCTCAGAAGGTCGGCGCTGACCAAAGTCAGTTTTGGCCGAGAAAACGCACCAGAAGGTTGCCGCCGGAGGGCGAGGCTGAGACGAGGCGAAGGGGCTTTTCGGAGATGGCGCCAGACGAAATCCGCATCCGCGCCATCCCGGCTTGGGAGCCGGTTCACGGTGAAGAAGCGCCGTTTCTTCCCCTCTCCGCCGATGAACGCGCCGAACTCAGACGCTTTGGCCAGGCCATCTCCTTCAAGACGCCAAAGACGCAAATCTTTGGCGCGGGCGACGACGCGCACTATCTGTACTTGCTGACCGACGGCGTTGCTGAAGCGTACCGCGTCCTGCAGAGCGGCGAACGACAAATAGTGGCTTTCTATTGGCCCGGTGACATATTAGGCCTCGCCGAAGAAGGCTCGTATGTGAGCAGCGTTGACGCGCTGACTCCATGTACAGTCTACCGCTTTCCAGCCGACGGGATGACCAATTTCTTGATTGAGCACCCTACGATAGAGCATAAGTTCTATGTCAAGGCGGTCCACGATCTCAGAAACGCTCAACGACAGTTGATCATGATGGGGCGACTCAGCGTACAGAAGAGACTTGCGGCCTTCCTGGTGGATTGCTCTGCCCATGAAGACTACTTCAACTTGAGGCGCAGCATCCTAACTCTGCCGATGACCCGCTACGACATTGCAGACTATATCGGCACCTCGTCAGAGGTGGTGACCCGCGGCCTCGGGCATCTGGAACGGATGGGGATCATCCATCGATTGTCGCCACGAACCCTCGAACTGAAGACCGCTGACCTGAGGGCGTTCGTCAATCTTACTGGTGGCTGAGCGCCAACACGCCGGCCGAACGCGGACGCAGCTACGAAGTCCGCCAGACCGCCGCTTGCCGGACGGACGATGATGTCCGCTCGCGCCGGAGACAACGGCCCCGGTGGGCCGGATTTCTCGCGGAATCCGCCCCGGAGACGCCGACTCGAAAGTGCTGATTTGGAAAATTACCCGCCAAGTATCGGGGGGTTACAGTCGTCTGACCGCCAGAGAGCCAGTTGGCGGCGACTAGATGGCGGTGAGGGAGGGATTCGAACCCTCGATAGGCTTTCACCTATACACGCGTTCCAGGCGTGCGCCTTCAACCACTCGGCCACCTCACCAACGCCGGATCTGGTCCGGCCGGCCGAGCGGGATACCGCGCGGGCCGCCCCTCGCGGGGAGCCGGCGAATATAGCGACGGCGCGCTCGGCTACAAGCGAGCGTGAAAGCCGCACAGGAAGCGACTATGTAGGTCCGAACCGCCGCCCGGAGCCCGCCGATGTTCTTCCGCAAGACCCTTGAAATGCCCACTCGCGACACCGCCCTGCCGGGGCGCGCGCAGCCGATCCCCACCGCAGACCGCCATTTCGTCAACGGCCGGCCGCTCAAGGGGCCTTATCCGGAGGGCATGGCGCTGGCCCAGTTCGCGATGGGCTGCTTCTGGGGCGTCGAGCGGATCTTCTGGCAGGTCCCCGGCGTCTGGGTGACCGCGGTCGGCTACGTCGCCGGCGTAACGCCCAACCCGACCTACGAGGAGGTCTGCAGCGGACGCACGGGCCACACCGAGGCGGTTCTGGTGGTGTTCGACCCCAAGGTCGTGACCTACGAGCAGCTGCTCAAGGTGTTCTGGGAGGGGCACGACCCCACCCAGGGCATGCGCCAGGGCAACGACGTCGGCACGCAGTACCGCTCAGGGATCTACGTCTATGACGACGCCCAGCGCGAAGCGGCGGAAGCGACGCGCAAGACCTACGCCGAGGCGTTGGCGAAGCAGGGCTACGGTCCGGTCACGACCGAGATCGAGGGCGCCGGCGCGTTCTATTTCGCCGAGGACTACCACCAGCAGTACCTGGCCAAGAACCCGAATGGGTACTGCGGCGTCGGCGGCACCGGCGTCAGCTGCCCGATCGGGGTCGGCGTCAAGGCTTGACGCCCGCTATTCGGCGGCGTCGGCCGTGTGCAGGTGCGCAACGCTCCGGTTGATGTCGAGCGCATAGAGCAGGCCCACCACCGCGCCCTTGATCACCGGCAGCGCCGTCAGCGTGATCGCGCCGACGGCGGCGAGCGACGAGGGGATCAGGACCCAGAGCGGCGCCTTCCAGATCCATGCGCCGCCGAGGATCAGGAACGGCACGATCACGAGGTGGCCCACCAGCAGCACGGTGAAGTAGGCCGGGCCGTCGTCGGCGGGGTAGCGGTCAAGGTCGTGGCCGCAGCTCTGGCAGACCGGCTCGACCTTCAGGTAGCGGTAGAACAGCCGCCCCTCGCCGCAGTTGGGACAGCGGCCGCGCAGGCCGCGCAGCATCGACACGCCCACGGCGCGCTTGGACCAAGGACCCATGCGGGCGCATATGCGCTTCTGCGTCGCAATCCAAAAGGGCGGGCGGGCGCTTTCTTCGCGGCCGCGCGCAACGGCCGCGGGTTTCACCCGTTTCGACGCGGCCGAAGGAGCGCAAGGGGAGGCGGGCGATGGCCTACGAGCTGCACTACTGGCCGGGCATTCAGGGGCGGGGCGAGTTCGTGCGTCTGGCGCTCGAGGAAGCCGGCGCGGACTACATCGACGTGGCGCGCCGCCCGTCCAGCGAAGGCGGCGGCGTGCGGGCGCTGGCGCGGCTGATCGAAGAGCTGGCTCCGCCGCCGTTCGCGCCGCCTATCCTGGTGTTCGAGCGCCAGGTGATCGCCCAGACCGCCAACATCCTGCTGTTCCTCGGCGGGCGGCACGATCTTGCGCCCAAAGAGGAGAGCGGGCGCCTCTGGGTCAATCAGCTGCAGCTGACGATCGCCGACCTCGTGGATGAAGCCCATGACACGCATCACCCGATCTCGTCCGGACTCTACTACGAGGACCAGAAGGAGGCGGCGAAGGCCCGCGCAGCGCACTTCCTCGAGGGGCGCGTCCCGAAGTACCTCGGCTACTTCGAGCGCATCCTGCAGGGCGGTGGCGAAAGCGGCGCGGGCCTCGCCGGGGAGCGGCTCTGCTACGCGGACCTCTCGCTGTTCCAGGCGGTGCGCGGCCTCGAATACGCATTCCCGAACGCGATGAAGGCGCTGGCGCCGAAGCTCTCAGCCGTGCGCGCTCTGGCGAGGCGGGTCGAGGAGCGGCCCCGGATCGCGGCCTATCTGGCCTCGAACCGTCGCATCCCCTTCAACGAGCAGGGGATCTTCCGACACTATCCGGAATTGGACGCAGCGCCTTAGGCCGCCTGGCGCGCCTCGCCGCGCACGTGGCACAGCCGCGTCGCGCCGAACCAGATCTCGATCGACGACACATGGTCGGAGTCGGCGATGCGGGTGCGGCAGAACTCGGCCACGCGCGCGTCGCCGGCCATTTCCGCATTCCAGACCTGCGGAAGAGGACTGCGATCGTCGTGAACCAGTAGCCGGTAGGCCCTCACTGCAAAGCCTCTCGTTGCTCTCACGCCCAATGACGGCAAACGAACCATGGCAAAGGCGCCGATTTAAGGCAGGCTTCGCCACAATGTTGGGTCATGCCGTCGCAGCATGGTTACTGACGCGTCTTGCCAGGGCGGCGCGCCAGTGTTTCTCGTGACCTCGAGAATCTAGGGAGGACGCCATGCTCAAGGAAAAGGCGCTGGACTACGCCACCGCGACAGCCGGTCAGCTCGCCAGGGCGCTCGCGGCGCGCCAGGTGAGCGCCAGCGAGCTCTGCGACGAGGCGATCGCGGCCATCGAGGCCAAGGACGGGCCGATCAACGCCGTTGTCGTGCGCGACTTCGACCGGGCCCGTGAGGCCGCCAAGGCCGCCGACGCGGCGCTCGCGCGCGGCGAGAGCCGGCCGCTGCTCGGCGTGCCGATGACGGTCAAGGACTCGCAGAACGTGGCGGGGCTTCCGACGACGTGGGGGCTCGAGCCGTTCAAGGGCTGGACGCCGAAAGCCGATTCGACTGGCGTGACGCGGCTCAAGGCCGCCGGCGCGGTGATCCTCGGCAAGACCAATGTCCCGCCGAACCTCGGCGACTGGCAAGCCGCCAACCCGATCTACGGGCGCACCAACAACCCGCACGACCTCTCGCGATCGCCGGGCGGCTCGTCGGGCGGCGGCGCGGCGGCTTTGGCCGCGGGGATGGTGCCGCTCGAGTTCGGCTCCGACATCGGCGGCTCGATCCGGGTGCCGGCGCACATGTGCGGCGTCTACGGTCACAAGCCGACCTTCGACCTCGTGCCGATCACCGGCCACGCGCCGCCGCCCGTCGAGGTCCCGGGCGCCGCGGTCGAATTCGGCGTGATCGGGCCGCTCGCGCGCACGGCCTCCGATCTCGAGCTCGCGCTGAACGTGATCGCCGGTCCGGAGGGCGACCTCGCCAAGGCCTATTCGCTCGGCCTGCCGCCGGCGCGGGCGACCGAGCTTGCGCATTTCAGGGTGCTGATCCTCGACAAGCACCCCCTGGCGGCGGCTGACGCCGAGGTGCTCGGGCCGCTCCACCGCCTTGCCGAAGGTCTCGAGGCGCTGGGCGCCGAGGTCTCGCGTCAGAGCCCGCTGCTGCCCGACCTTGCGGGCGCGCATCAGACCTACCTGGCGATGCTCGGCACGATCATGGGACGCGGCCGGCCCAATGCGACGCCCGCGCTCGACACATTCGGCTACATGAGCGGCCTCGATCAGATCGCCGCCGCGCAGGCGGCCTGGGCCGAGTTGTTCGGCGAGTTCGACGTCGTGCTTGCCCCGCCGTTCGGAACGCCGGCGTTCCCGCACCAGACCGATCCCGAGTGGGGCAACCGCCGGCTCACCATCGACGGCGCCGAGACGCCCTATGGCGCCCAGATCGCCTGGCCAGGCATCGCGACCTTCCCTGGTCTGCCCGCCACCTGTGCGCCGATCGGCAAGACCAGGGGCGGCCTGCCGGTCGGCGTCCAGATCATCGGCCCGAGGTTCGAGGATCGCACCCCGCTGGCGTTCGCGGGCCTGATCGAGCGGGAGTTCGCGGGCGCGGTGTGATCCTGCGTGGTTCGAGACGCGCCTGACGGCGCTCCTCACCATGACGAAGGTGGTGACATCGCTCCATCTTCGTCATCCCGAGGAGCCCGCTGCAGCCGGCGTCTCGAAGGACGCACAGGCTAGGCTGCGAACAGGTCCTCGAAGTTGCGGCGGTAGAAGCGGTCCTTCACGTCGTCCGAGAGGCCCTCGAAGCTGCTCTCGAACCGCTCGATCGGATTCTTCGTCCCCTCGGGGTGGGGGTAGTCCGATGAGAAGAGGAAGAGTTCCGGCCCGCCCTCGCGGATGATCGTGCCCGCGTTCTCGGTCGCGAACGGCGTGAACCGAACCGCGCGGCGGATGAATTCCGAGGGCGGCGCCGAGAGCCCGCCGACCACAGGGTCGGTCTTGCGCCAGCCCTTCCAGGCCTGGTCGAGCCGGCGCAGGAAGTCGGGCACCCAGCCGGCGCCGAGCTCGATCACCCCGCCTCTCAGCTTCGGGAAGCGATCGAACACGCCGTCGAGCGCCAGCGCGCAGAGGAAGTTCTGCGGCGCGAAGCAGAGCGAGAAATAGTCCTTGGCCCTGAGGTTCTCGCCGCCGCCCAGCCAGTCCTTCGGCCGGGGATGGCCGTTCTTGTGGTAGGCGGGCGGCAGGCTGGGCGAGGCCGCGCCGACGTGCAGCACGAACGGGACGCCCGCCTCGCTGAGCCGCCGCCAGACCGGATCGAGGTCGGGATGGCCGGGCGAGCGCTCGCCCGCCGGCGCAGCGGGGACCCAGACGGCCCCGACGCCAGCCTTGATCGCCGCGTCGATCTCGGTCAGCGCCCGGTCCGGATCGTCCAGGGGAACGACGCCGACGCCGATCAGCCGCTTGTCCCCCGAGCAGAACGCCGCCATCGCCCGGTTCAGCGCCCGCGCGCCGCCGTACTTCACGTCCGGGTCGGGCGAGGGCAGGAACTGCGAGCCGGCGAAGGTGGTGAAGACCAGCTGGCGGGCGAAGCCGAGGTCGTCGAGCGCCTTGGTCCGTTCGGACGGATCGATCGCGCCGTAGGCCGCCCAGCCCTTCGGGCCGGTCACGACGTTGGTTGCGATCGCCGCCGTCGCCTCGGCATCCTTCTGCCGCTCCAGCGCCCGCGCGATCGCCTTCTCGGCGCCCGAGCCCCCGGCCTCGAGCCGCATGCTGCCGAGCCGCGGGCGCAGGTCGGGATCGGCGTAGCTCGAGAGCCAGTCGAGGCTCTCCATGATGTGGCTGTCGGCGTCGTTGATCAGCCGTCCGGCGGCGTAGGACATGCGCCCGCTCCTCCTTCGTTTCTTCCTTTGCGGAAACCGTACCGTGCGTTCGAAGTCGGTCAAGCGCCATGCGTCCTTCGAGACGCCGGCTTCGCCGGCTCCTCAGGATGACGAGGTCAGTGACGTCGCACCGTACTCGTCATGGTGAGGAGCGCTCGAAGAGCGCGTCTCGAACCACGCAGGGTCGGCGTTCCTGCGTCCTTCGAGACGCCGGCTTCGCCGGCTCCGCAGGATGACGAGGGATGGTGGGCTCCACCAACTTTCGTCATGGTGAGGAGCGCCCCGCACTTGGTCCGGGGCGCGCCTCAAACCACGCAGGATCTCCCATGACCACCCGCCGCATCGCCGTGATCGGACTTGGCCAGCGCATCGCCTCGGTGCTTGCGGCGATGAAGGAGGTGGGGTGGGACCTGCGTCTCGACGGCTACGTCGACCCGGCGCCGGTCGGCGCGTCGATCCTGAGCGCCGCCGGCATCCTGCCCGGTCGGCCGTTCGAGACGCCCGAGGCGATGCTGGCTGCAGGGCCTTACGACCTCGTGATGATCGGCAGCCCCAACCACCTGCACCTGGCGCACCTCGAGACCGCCTTCGGCGCCGGCTATCCGATCTTCTGCGAGAAGCCGATCGTGCGCACCGAGGCCGAATCGGGCCGCCTCGCCCGGCGGCTCGCAGGCGGGACTGCGCCGCCGCTGTTCATCGGCCTCGTCATGCGCTCGATGCCGATCGTCAAGGAGGTGATCGCCCGCGTCGACGCCGGCGAGCTCGGCCCGCTGGTCTCGATGGACGCCACCGAGCACCTGCCGCCGGAGCATGGCGCCTACCTCGCCCGCAACTGGCGCCGCCGGGCCGAGTGGGGCGGCTCGTTCATGCTCGACAAGGTCTGCCACGACTTCGATATCTTCGGGCGCCTGGCCGGCGCCCGGCCGGCGCGGGTGGCGAGTTTTGGCGGCCGGCGCATCTTCACCGCCGACCGCGCCGACGCGCCTCGCGCCTACGAGGACGGCTCGCCCGCGTACGCCTTGCGCGACGCCGGCTGGCGCGCCGCCAACGACGCGTTCCAGTCCGACATGGACCTCGCCGACCACCAGACCGCGATCGTCGAGTACGAGACCGGCTTCCAGCTCTCGTTCCACTCCAACAGCCACGTGGCCCTGTCGGAGCGACGCTGGTACCTCGCCGGCGCCGAGGGCACCCTGCTCGCCGACCTCGTGCGCAACAAGCTGATGGTCCGCAGAGCCCTTCATCGCGGCAAGCCGGAGCGGATCGAGTACGGCGGTCTCACCGCCGATGCGCACAACGGCGCCGACCAGGCGATGGCGGTCGACCTGCTGGCGGCGCTGGACGCCGAGCGGCCGTTCCCGGTCACGCCCTGGGACAGCCTCGAGGCCGGCCTCACGGTCATGGCGATCGACCGCGCGATGGCCGAGGGCCAGGTGATCGACTGCGCCCCGATGTGGGCCGAGTTCGATGAAGCGCGGGGGGCGTCCCTCGCGGCGGTCGGGTGAGGGTGAGGGGAAGCGCGTTGAGGAAACCCTCCCCAGAAGGAGGAGCGTGGGCCGCGCGTCCTTCGAGACGCCCGCTTCGCGGGCCCTCAGGATGACGAAGATACTGAGCCGCATACATATTCGTCATGGTGAGGAGCGCTCGTCAGAGCGCGTCTCGAACCACGCACGAATTCCGCACCGGTCTCCGGGCGCGGAGGGAGACCTTAGCCCGCCAAAATCTCTTTCTTCTTCGCCTCGGTGAACGCCTGCAGCCGCACCATGTAGCCGAAGCGGGCGTAGTCGCGGCCGTGAGCCGAGAGTTTGTCGAACCAGTCGTCCTCGCCCAGCATCTCGCCGAGCCTGGGCGGGTTGCGGTGCATCAGCTGCACGTCCGTGCGCTTCGGCTCGAGGCTGCGCAGGATGCCGCGGTTGAAGTGGGCGTGCAGCGTCACCCGCTCGCCGGGCTCGGTGCGGTCGCCCTGCCAGTGCCAGACGCCCTGGTGGAAGTTGACCACCGAGCCCTTCGGAATCTCGATCGGAACGCCGCCGTTGGCGCCCTCGCCGCGCCGGGGCTGGCGGCGCAGCTTGTGGCTTCCGGGGATGATCCAGGTGGGGCCGCTGTCGACGGTCCAGTCCTCCAGCGCCCAGACCCCGACCCCGGTCATCGAGAACTCCGGGAACGGCTCGGGCACATGGGCGTAGTCGGTGTGTAGCTCGATCGTCCCCTTGCCCGGCCCGCGCCGGATCGCGCTGAACGAGGCGATCACCGCGCCGCGGCCGAGCGAGGCGTCAATCAGCGTCATCAGCTGCGGGTTCTGGACCAGCCGCTCGAACTCGCGGCCGTGGTAGAGCATCCAGTTCATGGTCGAGACGCCCTGCTCGGCCAGCGAGCGCAGGGTCGCTGCGCGCACCTCGTCGGCGAAGTCATCCGAGATCGCCCGCTCGAGCACGGTGTAGCCCTGCTCCTCGAGCTCGCGGATCTTGCCCGCGAGGCCGAGCCGGGCGGCGCGGTGGGCGAGGTCGGGGTTCTCGTGCGTGCGCCGGCCCATGTGGTCGTGGAATTGGCCCATCAGGTCCTGAACCGCCCCGGCCGGCAGCTGGCCCTTCATCACCATCGCGTCCTTGCCGAACACGCGCCGCACCTCGCGCAGGGTCTGGCCCATCACGCCCGGCACGGTGACGCCCACCACCTGCGCCGATGTCAGCGAGGCCTGGTAGTCGCCGGTGATCGTCATGTCGGCGTCCGGATCGAAGCCGCGCGAGACCGAGAGCGCCTCGCCGTCCCAGGCGCAGCGCCAGTCGGCGACGTTGTCGGGCAGCGCCAGATGCGGCGGCGCGTCTGCGAACCGCTCGCTGAGCGTGAATGGCGCGAGGTCGGCCTTGCGCCGCTCGGTCTCGACCCGGAGGTATCGCTCGGCTTCCGCGAGCCACGGGTCCGACATGAACTCGACGTGGTGGGGCAGGGTGTACATGGCGCCGTTCCTTCCCGTGGGCGGCGCGATGCTGGCTCCCGGACCTCGCGGCAGGTCAAGCGCGACGGCCGCCCTCGACGCGGTTAGAGGAGGCGCATGGCTGACCTCCCGCCGAACCTGCGTCCCGACGCCTTCGCCGGCGCGGCGGAGGACTACCTGCGCTACCGCCCGCCTTACCCTGCGGCGCTGGTCGAGTGCCTGGTCGGCGAAGCCGCCGCTGGTCCGCACGCCCGGGCGATCGACCTCGCCTGCGGCCCGGGCCGGCTCACGATCGACCTCGCCCCGCGCTTCGGCGAGGTGTGGGCCGTCGATCTGGAGCCGGAGATGATCGCGGTCGCGAGGGCCGAGGCGGCCCGGCGCGGCCTCGCCAACGTCCGCTGGAGCGTCGGCCGCGCGGAGGAGCTCGAAGCGCCGGCAAGCGCCTTCTCGCTGATCACCGTGGGCGAGGCGTTTCACCGGCTCGACCGGCCGCTCACCCTCGGCGCGGCGATGCGCTGGCTGGCGCCCGGCGGCGTCTTCGCGACGTTGGGCGCCCAGACCTTCCTCGAAGGCGAAGCGCGCTGGCGGCGCGTGCTGGCCGGCATCGCAGAGCGCTGGATCGCCGAGGCCGCCGCGCCCGCGCCGGCCCACGCCACGTTCGTCGAGCGTCAACAGGCCCTCTTCGCCGGCGCCGGGTTCACCGACTTCAGGGCGCGCGAGTTCGAGGCCGCGCACGAATGGACGCTGGAGGGGCTGCTCGGCTTCCTGCGCTCCACCTCGGTGCTCTCGCGTCATGCGCTGGGCGAGCGCCACACGGCGTTTGAGGATGAGGTCAGCGCCGCGCTTCTGGCCGCCGACCCCTCCGGCCGCTACCGCGAGACATTGCGGTTCGGCTGCACGATGGGCCGCAAGCCGTGATCCTGTCGCTCGTTCCGCACCCCGACTTCCGCGGCGCCGCGCTGGCCTCGATCGTGGTCGAAGTCGCGCGTCGCGGGCCTGACCGGCTCGACGTCACCTATCTGGCGCGCGGCCGCATCGGGGACCTGGCCCTGCCGTCGCCCGCGCAGCCGGCGCGGACCGACGAGCTCTGGCGGCGCACTTGCTTCGAGGCGTTCCTCAGGCCGCCGGGCGGCGAGGCCTACCTCGAGCTCAACTTCGCGCCGTCGAGCGCGTGGGCCGCCTACCGCTTCGACGCCTACCGCTCCGGCATGGCCCCGGCCGAGGTCGCCGCGCCGGCGATCGAGACGAGGGCCGGACCCGATACGCTCGCAGTGCGCGTCGCGCTCACTTTGCCCGAACCGATGGCGGGCGCCCGCCTCGCGCTTTCGGCGGTGATCGAGGAGTCCGCGGGCGCGAAGTCCTACTGGGCCCTCGCCCACCCGCCGGGCCGCCCGGACTTCCACGCCGACGCCGGGTTCGCCGCCACGCTGGCGTAGGTGCGTGGTTCGAGACGCGGAGGACGTCGCTCCTCACCATGACGATGATCTTGGCGGGCGATATTCGTCTTCCTGACGAGCCGCGCAGCGGCGTCTCGAAGGACGCGCCACGTCTTTGTCTGCCACAATTACGGCTCCGCTTGGGATGAGAGAAAGGCGGGGTCGGGCGATTCGGGGAGGGCGCTCATGGTCCAGTTCGGCATCGATCGGCTCGTGGCGGATCCCGCCCTGCGGGCGCCGCTGGCGGGCAAGCGCGTGGCGCTGCTGGCCCATCCGGCTTCTGTCACCGCGAACCTGACCCACTCGCTCGACGCCCTGGCGGCCGCCGGCGACGTCAAGCTCTCCGCCGCCTTCGGGCCCCAGCACGGTCTCCGCGGCGACAAGCAGGACAACATGGTCGAGAGCCCGGATTACAACGATCCGGCGCACGGGATCCCGGTCTTCTCGCTATACGGCGAGGTGCGGCGCCCGACGGCGGCGATGATGGACGCCTTCGATGTGATCCTGGTCGACCTGCAGGACCTCGGTTGCCGCATCTACACGTTCATCACCACGCTGAAATACGTGCTCGAGGCGGCCGCGCAGGCCGGCAAGCAGGTCTGGGTGCTCGACCGGCCCAACCCCGCCGGCCGCCCGGTCGAGGGCCTGACCCTGCGCGGCGGGTGGGAGAGCTTCGTCGGCGCGGGTCCGATGCCGATGCGTCATGGCCTTACGCTCGGCGAGCTTGGCCGCTGGTTCGTCGCCCGCTTCAGGCTGGACGTCGACTACCGCGTGATCGAGATGACCGGCTGGCGCCCGGCCGCCGCGCTTGGCTTCGGCTGGCCGCTCGGCGAGCGGGCCTGGATCAACCCTAGCCCCAACGCGCCCAACCTTTTCATGGCGCGAGCCTACGCCGGCACCGTGATGCTGGAAGGGACCACGCTCAGCGAGGGCCGCGGCACCACCCGCCCGCTCGAGCTCTTCGGCGCGCCCGACCTCGACGCGCGGGCCGTGATGGCCGAGATGCGCGGTCTCGCGCCGGAGTGGCTCGCCGGCTGCGGCCTGCGCGACTGCTGGTTCGAGCCGACGTTCCACAAACACGTCGGCAAGCTCTGCAACGGCGTCCAGATCGTGACCGACGGGCCCGTCTACGACCACGACCTGTTCCGCCCCTGGCGCGTCCAGGCGCTGGCGTTCAAGGCCATCCGCCGGCTTCGCGCGGGCTACGAGCTCTGGCGCGACTTCGCTTACGAGTACGAGGTGGGCAAGCTCGCCATCGACGTCATCAACGGCTCGCCGATGCTGCGCGAATGGGTCGATGACCCGGCCGCCGAGCCCGGCGACCTCGACGCCTGGACCGTCCCGGACGAGTCCGCCTGGACCGACGAGCGCCGGCCTTACCTGCTCTACTGATGGGGCGTCCGCGGCGCACGGAAGCAGTGTGGGGAATCGCTCGAGGCGCTAGGTTGCGCCGCACGCATCGTCCGTGACGGGACGAACGCGCGGCTCATCAAGGCGCAGGGGAGGCGAACGGCATGCGGTGGTTCCAGGCCATACTGCCGCGCGAGGTGAGCTTCTTCGACCATTTCGAGGCCCACGCCCGGGTGCTGGTGAAGGGCGCCGAGGCGCTGCGAGACCTTCTGAACGGCGGCGAGGGCGTGGCGGCGGCCTGCGCTGCGATCGTGAAGCACGAGGCGGACGCCGACGAGATCGCCCGCGCCGTGTTCCTGGCCGTGCGGCGCCACTTCATCACGCCGTTCGACCGCGGCGACATCCGCGAGCTGGCGACCGCGCTCGACGACGCGATCGACCAGATGCAGAAGACCGCCAAGTCGATCACCCTGTTCGAGGTCACCGAGTTCCAGCCGGAGATGCGCGAGCTGGGCGACCTGGCGATCCAGGCCGCCTACCTCACCCTCGAGGCCACCGAGCTGCTGCGCGACATGCGCCGCAACGCGACCCGCCTCAACGCCATCGCCGAGGCGGTGACCCGCATCGAGGATCGCTCGGACGAGGTCTACGACACCGGGATGAAGGCGCTCTACGCCAAGAGCCAGGCGACCCCGATGGCCTTCATCGTCGGCGCCGACATCCTCGATCACCTCGAGCACGTGATCGACCGCTTCGAGGACGTCTCCAACGGCATCAGCGGCATCCTGCTGGAGCACCTGTAGGTGGGGTCGCGGCCTTGGGCCCCCTCCGTCAGCCCGCTTCGCGGTCTGCCACCTCCCCCGCCTCTGCGGGCCGGTGAGGAGAGGATGGCGTCCCCCACCCCCGCCCCGCAGAGGGCGGGGGTGGGGGACCGGCGAACGCGGTGGAGGGGGCGCAAGGCCGCGCGGCTGCTGTGGGGCGGCCGCCGATGACCGCCGCGCTCACCCTCTGGCTCCTCGTCGCGGTCGCGCTGGCGTTCGACTTCCTGAACGGGTTGCACGATGCGGCGAACTCGATCGCCACCATCGTCTCCACCCGCGTGCTCAGGCCTCGCTACGCCGTCTTCTGGGCCTCGGTGTTCAACTTCATCGCGTTCCTCTTCTTCGGCCTGCACGTGGCCAAGACGATCGGCTCGGGGATCGTCGCGGTGTGCCTCGTGACCGACCGGCTGATCTTCGGCGCGCTGGCGGGCGCGATCGCCTGGAACGTCATCACCTGGCTCGCCGGCATCCCCTCGTCGTCGTCGCACGCGCTGGTCGGCGGGCTCGTCGGCGCCGGCTTCGCCAAGGCGGGGCTGAAGGCGATCGTCTGGGACGGGGTCGGCAAGACCGCCGCCGGCATCGTCGTCTCGCCGGGGATGGGCTTCGTGCTGGCGCTGGTGCTGATCTTCGCCGTCTCGTGGGTTTTCGTGCGCGCCCGCCCCGCCGCCGTCGACCGCGTTTTCCGCCAGCTGCAGTTCGTCTCCGCCTCGCTCTACTCGCTCGGCCACGGCGGCAACGACGCGCAGAAGACCATGGGCATCATCGCCGTGCTGCTCTACGCCCACGCCGGCCGCCACGGAACCTTCGGCGTGCCGCTTTGGGTTGTGCTATCGTGCCAGGGGGCGATGGCGCTGGGCACCCTCGCCGGCGGTTGGCGTATCGTGCACACCATGGGTTCCAGGATCACCCGGCTTTCCCCGATGCAAGGATTCTGCGCCGAGACCGGCGGGGCGATCACCCTTTTCGCCGCCACCTACGTCGGCGTCCCCGTCTCGACCACCCACACCATCACCGGCGCCATCGTCGGCGTCGGCGCGGCGCGGCGCACCTCGGCGGTGCGCTGGGGCGTGGCGCGGCGGATCGTGATCGCCTGGATCGTCACCATGCCGATGTCGGGCCTGATCGCCGGCGTGGCGTACGCGCTCGCCGCGCCGGTGTTCCCGTGAAGCCGGTCAAGCGCGTCGGCATCCAGTACGCGGCGCTGCCCTGGCGCATCGCCGGCCGCCAGGTGCAGGTGCTGCTGATCACCTCGCGCGGCACCCAGCGCTGGGTGATCCCCAAGGGCTGGCCGATCCGCGGCCTCAAGCCCGCCGACGCCGCGGCGGTCGAGGCCGCCGAGGAGGCCGGCATCGTCGGCGAGATCGAGGAGCGGCCGATCGGATCCTACGACTACCTCAAGCAGCTGCCGCGGGGCCGCGCCGTGGACGTGCAGGTGATCGTCTTCCCGTTCCGCGTCACCTACCAGGCGCCCGACTGGAAGGAGCGCCATGAGCGGAACCTGGAGTGGCGCCCCTACCAGAAGGCGGCCGCCCTCGTCGCCGAGCCGGCGCTGCGCCGCCTGATCCGCGACTTCGGCGACGCCCGCACCCCCACGCTGCTGGCCCAGGGCCTCTGGCGCTACCGCACCTGGCGCCTGGCGGCGAGGGGATAGCCCACGCATCCGGCCGATCCGGCGCGAACGGCCGGCTCATCATTTCAACACAGAGGAAACGGAGAAGGCCCGCCGCTCAACCCGGCAGCGGGTTCTCGGCCATCGCGGCTTGCAGCTCGCCCATCACCCTGGCCACCGCCGGGTGGGCGGCCAGGCGCCCGGCGAGCGCGGCGAGCCTGGGGTAGCGGGTGAGCAGGTCCGGCGCGCCGAGCAACGTTCCGCCGAACGCGCCGACGCCCATCAGCGCCACGCCCAGCACGCAGTCGGCCTGGCTGAACGCGGGCCCAGCGGCAAAGCCCTCGGCCGCCGCGAACCGCTCCAGCTTGGCGAGGCCGGCCGTGATCCGCTCCAGCGCCCGCTCCCGGGCGTCCGGCGCGCCGATCGAAAGGTCGTGGAACATGCCGACGATCGGGTCCATCACCCCCTCGACGCCGAGCCGCGTCATCAGTCGCGCCCGCGCCCGCGCCTCCGGCGGGCCGGCCGGGATCAGCGGCGTCTCGGGAAACTTCTCGTCGAGGTAGGCCAGGATCACGGTCGATTCCGGCAGCGGCGAGCCGTCGTCCAACATCAGGCAGGGCACCGTCCCGCTCCCCGACACCGCCCGGTACTCGTCCGACTGCAGGCCCCCCGGCGGCGGTGCGATCTCGATCGGCAGCCCCTTGGCGTACACCGCCGTGCGCACGGCGGCCGAATAGGGCGAGGTCGGCTGGGAGTAGAGGATCATGCCGCCGCCATAGCGCGCCTTTCAGCCCCCGTCGCGTCAGGAAAGCTGAGGCCGGCCAAGTCTCGCCCGGCGTGGCGCGCGTCGCAGGCGCCCTTTTCACCACTGAGGCACGGAGGCGCGCCGTTCGGCGCGCTTCGCGCGCCCTCTGTGTCCTCGGCGTTCGCCGCGCAGCGGCGCTCTGCGCCTCCGTGGTGAAGAAGGGGCGCCCGGATGCGCGCTACAGCGCCACGTCGTAGCGGATGAAGCCGCGGTTCACGGCCACCTTGTCGTAGAGCGCACGGGCCGTGGCGTTGCTCTCGTGCGTCAGCCAGTAGAGCCGCGCGCAGCCTTGCCCGCGCGCCCACTCGCCCACCGCCGCGATCAGCGCCCGCCCGACGCCCCGCCCGCGCGCCGCCTGGTCGGTGAAGAGGTCCTGCAGGTAGCAGACGTCCGGCCACGAGGTGCTGGGATGGACGAAGAAATGCGTGATGCCGACGAGGGCGCCGTCGACGCGGGCGCCCAGCGCATGCAACCGGTCATCGGCCATGAACGCCGCCCAGGCCCGGTCGTACATCGCTTGCGGCTCGTCGCGCTCGTAGAACGCGATGTATCCCCGAAACAGCCGCTCCCAGTCGGCGCGGTCGGCGGGGGTGAGGCGACTGACGGAGACCATGCCGACGCCCTAGCGCAGCGGCTCCGCGGCGTCACCAGCCCTGCGTGGTTCGAGACGCGTCAGCGGCGCTCCTCACCATGACGAGGATGGGGGAGCGACCACTCCCAATCTTCGTCATCCTGAGAAGCCCGCGCCAGCGGGCGTCTCGAAGGACGCACGGGAGGCGCGGGGGTTGATCTTTCGGAACAAAACTGGAACACAGCCGCCCGCAACCTGGGAGGGAGAAACATGCGCGTCTACGATATCGCCCTGATGCTGGTCAGGGCGCTGGTGGCGATCGACGTGGTCAGGGCGGGCCTCGACTTCGTCTACACCGCCATGCGCTACGCCTTCCTGATCGACTCCGTCTACGGCGAGTACAGCCGCCGCTACGAGCTCAGCACCTGGCTCTCGCCGGTCTACAACCTGATGGCGGCGCTGCTCATGTACGCGCTCAGCAAGCCCATCGCCCGCTTCGCCGCCCTCCTCAGCGCCTCGTCCGACGCCGCGACCCATTTCTGAAGCGAAGGAAGTCCCTGTGAGCGAGCGGCGACGACTGACCCAGGCTGAAAAGCGCCAGATCGAGGCGCGCGTGTTGGACGCGCCGCTCAGCCGTTCGTGGCGGCGCCGCCCGAACCGGTGCACTGGTTCATCAGGCTGACGAAATTGCTGTCGCCCGCGATCGCGGCCTTGCCGCCCAGATAGACGAAGCTGACCGGCCCGTCGTAGGCGCCGGCGGCATTCTTCTGCTCGACCTGACCGAAGTAGCCGCCCGGCGCGATGCAGGCGGTCGTCCCTTCGAACTTCGCCGACGCCGGATCGTTCTTGATGATGGCGCGCACCCCAGCCTCCGCCTGCTGCGCCCCCGAGGGACTGCAGGCGGCCAGGCCCGCGGCGAGCG
>DATKMZ010000050.1:0-20255 GCA_035541575.1 Caulobacteraceae bacterium
GGCGAGATGCTCGGCGCGGCGCGTCCACATCTCGATCACCGCGACCTCCTTCGGGTCCCTGCCGAACATGTTCGGCTCCGGGTGGAGGCTCTCGAGATAGCGGCAGATCGCCAGCGACTCGGTGATCGTGGTTCCGTCGTCCATGGTCAGCGCGGGGGCCTGGGCTATGCCGGCCATGCCGATGTACTCGGCGCTCCTGTGGTCGCCTTTCAGGAGGTCGAGATCGACGATCTCGATGTCGTCGATCCCCTTCTCGGCCATGAACCAGCGCACGCGGCGGGGATTGGGGGCGAGGCGGCTGTCGTAGAGCTTCATCGAGGTTCCTCCCGCGCGTCCGCGCAGCGGATTGCGTTTCGAAACTTTCTCTATTTCGAGAACAGCCCGCTCGGCAAGACACCGACGACCGAGGCGGTCATGCAGGTGGCGAGGAACCCGACCAGCATCGCCTTCCAGACCATGCCCATCACCTCCTTGTGGCGGCTGGGCGCGAGGATCGAATAGCCGGCGACGTTGATCCCCACCGAGGCGACGTTGGCGAAACCGCAGAGCGCATAGGTCATGATGATCCGCGTCCGCTCCGAGATCGCCGCGGTCCCGAGCTTGGCGAGGTCGATGAAAGCGGTGAACTCGGTCAGCATGAGTTTCACGCCCAGCAAGGAGCCGGCGGCCTGCGCCTCCTTCCAGGGCACGCCGAGGCACCAGGCCAGCGGCGAGAAGGCGACGCCCAGAATCCGCTCGACGCTCAGCGGCGCGCCGCCGACAGGCATTAGGAGCCCGAGCGCGCCGTCGACCATCGCCACCAGCGAGACGAACACGATCAGCGTCGCGGCGATCTTCAGGCAGATCTCCAGGCCGACGCCGATGCCCTTGATCAGCGCATCGATCGAGCTCTCGTACATCGCGTCGGCCGCGAGGCTGACCTCGCCGCCGGTCTCGGCCGCCGCATCGCGCGGCACCATGATCCGCGCCAGCAACACGCCGGCCGGCGCCGAGATCACCGAGGCGGTCAGCACATGCGCGGCGGCGTTGGGCAGCACGTCCTTCAGGATCGTGGCGTAGGCGATCATGGTCGAGCCGGAGACGCAGCTCATACCGACCGAAAGCAGCAGGAAGAGCTCGGACCTGGAGAGCGCCGGCAGGTAGCTGCGGATGAAGATCGGGCCCTCGACCTGGCCCATGAAGACGGTCGCCGCGGTCGCCAGCGCGGGCGGTCCGCGCAGGCCCATCGTTCGCTCGAAGAGCGCGCCGAAGCCCTGAATGATCCACTTCAGGATCCGCCAGTGCCAGAGCAGCGCCGAGAGCGCGCAGATCACCAGAATCACCGGCAGCACGCGGAAGGCGAACACGAAAAGCGATCCGGCGTCGGTCACCCCGTAGGGCTGCGCCTTGCCGCCGGCGAGGAACCCGAACACGAACGCGACGCCGGCCTGGGTGCTGCCGGCGAGGCCGTCGACGACCGTTCCGGCGCCCGCCAGCACGCCGCGCGCGGCCGGCAGTCCGAACAGCAGCAGCACCAGGCCGGCCTGCACGGCGAGCGCGCCCAGCGCGAGCTTCCAGGGAAACGCCGATCGTCGTTCCGAGAGCGCCCAGCAGATCGCCATGGTCACGACGACGCCGACCAGGCTCTGCGCATTCTCGATCCCGAACATCCCGCCCCCGCCGCCGCCGGAGCGCGATTGGGCATGAGCCGGGCCGCCCGCGCAAGCCGCGGCGGGCGCGCTACGACGTCGGCATCGGCGCCAGGATCAGGATCGAGACGTCGCGGGTCGGGGTGAAATTCGCATGGCGCACCTCGAACTCGGTCGGCGAGATCTTGCGCACGCCTTCGCCACAGAAGCTGACGAGGTTCGCGGGCCCGCCCTTGTCGACCACCATGTGGAAGTCGCCGATCGGCGCTTTCCAGTTGGCGCCGCTGACGAGGACGTACTCGATCCGATATTCACTCATCTGGGGGTAGTCTTCACCCGGCCGGATCGTTCGCCGCGCCGAGGCGACAAAGTCGTCGTCGACGCAATAGTGCGCCCGCGCCTTGGCGTAGCCGGGGTCTTGCGCGAAGTGGGCGGAACCCCACTCGGTCCCGGCGCTCGCGCCGACCGACGGCGTGTAGCGATGCTCGACCGAAATCTCGCGGCCCGCGGGGAAGGTCTGGCGCCAGAAGTAGGTGGTCTTCAGCGTCCAGGTCGCTTCCCAATGCTTCTTCATGTCGGTTTCGCTGTCGCCGTACTCGTCGATGACGGCCAGGCCCCTCGCGACCAGCGCGTCGCGCGTCTTCCGCGGCAGGCTGTCCAGGCGCTTGTTGGTCGAAGCCAAGTGCGGGGCCAGCGGTATGCCGAGCGACTTCAGGTAGGCGGTCTGGTCGACGCCGTTCTTGACCGCCCGCTGCTCGACCTGGGCGGCGACCGGCCGTCCGTCGACGAGGGTCGTGAAGCCGAGGATGTTGGTCGGGCTCTGCGTCGGGATCGAGAGCATGTCGTCGACGCCCTCGGTGGTGATGTCGGGCATCGGGAAGGCGACCGTGACGGTCTGGTCGCTCGCCGAGGTGTTGGCGAAGCGGTAGCGCACGCGGATCTGCTTCCCAGAGATGAAAAGATCCTCGGCGCGCATCTCGATCGCGGCGTTCTTGGTCAGCACCAATCCGCCCGCCGCAAGCTCGGCGGTGGAATCGTTGCCCGACGCGCCGCCTGCCATCGTCAGAGCGCTGAAGCCCGCGACCGCGGCTACGATCCTCGATCTCGTCATGCGCGCGCCTCCCCGCCCCGCGGAGCTTAGCGTGTCGCGTTTGGACGGCGAAGCGCCTGCTCGGCTTGCGAAGGGCGTTGCGGAGCGAGGAGGCGGGTCAGGCGGTGATTGCGGTCGCCCCCGTCGGCGTCGACACGGCGTCGGCCAGATTGGCCGCGGCTTTGTAGCCGGCCAGGCCATGATGGTGATGGTGCGCGGCGGCGCCGTTCTGCAGGGTCAGGATCGCGTTGGTCGCGGCGGGGCCCAGCGTGGCGTTCAGGGTCGCGATCGCCGCCGACTGGGCGGAATTTGCCTGGCCGGTGGGCGCATTCTGCCCGTCCGCGCCGGCGGGCGGGGTCGCGAAGAAGCCGGCTATGCCGTTGGCGACGCGGGCGGCGAGGCCTTCACCGGCCTTTTGAATCAATGGCATGGCGGCCAGGGCGGCGGCGTACACGGGGGTCGCGTCTCCAGGTGTCGGCGCGGCCGGAACGCCGCGCGGCGCAATCCCCGACGCGAGAAACGGGCCAACCCCTCGCCGCTACGGCTGCGCCAGCTCCTTCGCGAGGGCCGTGTCGCCGTAGACGCGGTCGAGCGCCTGGGTGATCGCGACCGTCGAGACCGCAATCGTGCGGTTGAGCGCGCCGTCGTAGACGAAGTCGCCGGCGATCGAATGGATGTTGCCGTCGAACGCGGTCCCGACGATCTGGCCCCTGGCGTTCACCACCGGCGAGCCGGAGCTGCCGCCGGTGATGTCGTTGGTGGTGGCGAAGTCGAGCACGGTGCCCGGATCGAGCTTGGTCTGGTCGGCGGTCCAGCGTGTCGGCAGCTTGTAAGGGGCGGCGCCCGTGGCCCGGGCGAACAGGCCGCCGAAGGTGGTGAAGGCGGCGGTCGCCTGGCCCTGGTCGGTCAGGCCCTCGACCTTGCCGTAGCTGAGCCTGAGCGAGAACGTCGCGTCCGGATAGAGCCCCGCGCCCTGGAAGACGTAGCGGACCCGCGCGATCCGCTCGCCAGCGTCCTGCGTCGGCCCGATCACCTCTTCCTCCCAAACCGACCGGGCCGCCCGGCTCAGCGGGTCGGTCGCCAGCACGAACTGGATCATCGGGTCGTGCGACTCGATCACGGCCGCCTCGCCGCCCTCCCAGAGCGTGCGCCGGAAGGCCGGATCGGCCAGGCGCGAGCCGCTGACGAGCTGATCGGCGAGCTCCTCGGGGCTCTCCTTGCCCAGCAGCATCGCCACCGCCGGGGCGTCGGGGCCCAGCAGCTCGCGCGTCTTCGACAGCCAGAACTCGAGGTAGAGCTTCTCGAGCACCGGATCGACCGGCCTTGGGTCGAACAGCACCTTCTCGTCGAGCGGCAGGCGCGAATCCGCGAACTCCGGCAGGCGCACGGCGGTGGGCTTGGCGCGCTCGATGGCGCCGCGGACGATCTCGCGGGCGTAGCGGAACAGGTCGGAGCCGCCGCCGGCGCCTATCTCGAGCTCGTGCCAGACAGCGAACTGGGCGGCGTAGACCTTTTGCGCCGCCTCGATCTGGGCCCAGGGATCGCCGATCTGGGCGGCGAACTTGGGGTCGGCGGCGAGGCGCACGCGGAGCATCACCTCGTCCTTCTCGCGCGCGTCGATCAGCGCCGGGTCGCGCAGCGCCGCGAGGCGACCCTGCAGCACCTTGTAGCTGTTCTCGTCCTCGAACAGCGCGCTCGCAACGACGTGGCGCATGCGCGAGCTCTGTTCGCCAAGCTCGATCAGGCGGCCGCGCAGCTCGGCCGCCTGCACCGAGAGCAACGGCAGGGCGACGTCACGCAGGCTCTTCAGCTGCGCGGCGGTGAGCTGGCGGTCGGTGGTGGCCGGGTTGCCGGAGACGAACACTGGCTCGCCCGCCTGAGGCGGGGTGCTCGACCAGGCCAGGAAGTTCGGCGTCGCTGCGGGCTTGCCGTCATCGTAGAGGCGAAGGAACGCCGCATCGAGGTCGTAGCGCGGGAAGGTGAAATTGTCGGGATCGCCGCCGAACCAGGCGGCGCCCAGCTCGGGCGCGAACACCAGCCGCACGTCGGCGTAGCGGCGGTAGCGGTAAACCTTGAACTGCCCGCCCTGGTAGAAGCTGATCACCTGGCAACGGTAGCGAGGATCGCCGCCGCAGGCGTCGTGCTCGGCCAGGGCGATCGCGGTCTCGCGGGCGGCGGCGTACTCCTCGCCCACCTTGCCGGCGCCGGCGGCGAAGATCGGACCTGTGACGTCGGTGATGCCGACCAGCACCTCGGCCTGCACGCCGGGACAGGTGCGCTCGTCCGCCCGGTCGGCCGCGACGAAGCCCTCGTCGACGTAGTCGTGCTCGGGCGGCGAGAGCTGCTGCGCGCAGTTGACGAGGCAGTGCTGGTTGGTCAGCACCAGCCCTTCGTGCGAGACGATCGAGGCCGAGCAGCCGTTGGTGAGCCGCACGGAGGCGTCGCGCAGATGATCGAGCCAGCGGCTGTCGAGCGACACGCCGAGCGCATCCTTCACCCGCGCGACCGGAGCTTCGTCGAAGGGCCACATCCCTTCGTCCGCCCTGGCTGTCCCCCCTGATATCAGCACCAGCGCCGCTACAGACGCGGCGAAAGTCTTTTCGAACATACCGGCTTGAGTTTAAGCCGCGCTTGCGCCGCCGTCCACGCGGCTGCGGAGCTGGAGGAGCCAATGGCGGACCATCAGGCGTCGGTCGATGCGGCGATGAAGTGCCTCGACGACTTCATGACCGCCTTCAACGCTCGCGACATCGCCGCGTGGCGGAAGACGTTCAACTTCCCAAGCGTGCGCCTGGCGTCGAACACGCTGACGATCATCGACGAGGACTACCACCAGCCGGAGATGTTCGGCCGCGGCGCGCTGGCCGAATGGGACCACTCCGCCTGGGCCCGGCGCGAGGTGATCCACGCCGGCGCGGACAAGGTGCACATCGACACCCGCTTCGTCCGCTACCGCGCCGACGGCAGCGTGATCGGCGGGTTCGATTCGATCTACGTCGTCACCTGCGAGAATGGCCACTGGGGCGTGAAGGCGCGCTCCAGCTTCGCGCCTTGAGGACGGGATGGATTTCCGCACCAGTTACGCCGCTTTCGCGACCGAGGCCGATCCGCCGCTGACCGTGGCCGGCAAGCTGATGACGCCCGTCGAGGGGCCGCCCGGGCCGGCGGTGCTGATCTGCCACGGCTCCGACGGCGTCGACGCGCGCGGGGCGTTCCACGCGGAGGCGCTGAACGCGGCGGGCTTCGCGACCTTCGAGATCGACATGTGGGCCGCCCGGGGAACCGAGCGCGGCGCGCTCGCCAGGCCGCGCTCCGTCCCCGAAACGCTGCCGGACGCGTTCGCCGCCCTGGCGTTCATGGCCCGCCAGCCCGAGATCGACGCTGGGCGGCTCGGCATCCTCGGCTTCTCCTGGGGCGGCGTCGTCGCGCTGCTGACGGCGACGCGGCGCTGGCGCGAGACGCTGGGCGCTCACGCCCCACCGGTCCACGGCCACGCGGCGATGTATCCGGTCTGCTGGGCCTACGAGACCGTCCCCGGCCTCTCGCTCGCCGAGCTGACCGGCGCGCCTGTCCTGATCCAGGCCGGCGACGCCGACGCCTACGACGATCCCGACGGCCTCGACCAGCTGCTGGCGCGCCTGCCGCCGGCGTCCCGCGCCATGATCCGCGGAATCACCCACAAGGGCGCCGGCCACGGCTTCGACCGCGACGCGCCGGCGCGCACGATCGTCGACCCCTTCGCCCACAAAGGCCGGGGCGGGCCGGTGCTGATGGCCTTCCACCCCGAGGCGGCCGCCGCGGCGCGAGAGGCGAACGTCGCGTTCTTCCGCGCGGCGCTGGGTCGGGCCTCAGGCGATCAAGTCTGAGGGCGGCTCCATGAACGCGGGGGTGTGGCTGAGCGCCTCGAGGTTGGCCTCGTGGGAGCTGCGGTCCAGCCGATAGAAGAACAGCATCGAAACCGCGGCGAGGTTGAGCACCAGGTTCGCCGGCAGCCACATCAGGGCCATGTTGCGCATGACCGTCGGGTCGACGAAGTCGACGTGACTCTTCTGCGCGCCGAGAGGGAAGCGCACCAGCTCGAGGATAAGGGCGCCCAGAAGCCCGCCGATTCCGGTCGTGAACTTGGGCAACAGGTTGGAAGCGGCGAAGAGCAAGCCCTCGGATCGGACTCCGGTCTTGACCGCGTTGTCCTCGGCGACGTCGGCGATCATCGAGCCGACGATGATGTAACCGATGAGGGCGAGCGTGTTGGAGAAGAATCCGTCGACGATGAGGATGATCGGGATCGCCGGCGAGCTGTTCGGCGGCAGCATGCCGAGCAGGCGCAGACCGACGGGTATGACGCCGCCGAGGATCGCCAGCGTGAAGACGGTGAGCATCGTGCGCTTCTTGTCCAACGTCCGCGACAGGATCGGCGCGACGATGACAGCCAGGACCGACGACGGGGCGACCAGGAAGCCGATGGCGCCCACAAGCTGGGGCGAGAGTCCCCAGAAGTAGTAGTTCATGAAGGCGTTCAGCGTCGCGGTGATACCGCCGGCGACGCCGGACAGGAGGCCCGCCCCCATCACCGCGATGAGCGATGGATTGCCCAGCGTGGCGAAGACTTCGCGTATCGCGTCGAGCATCGACTGTCGCCGCTGCGGCGCCACCCAGAGACGCGGAATATAGCGATGTGTCGCGGCCGAGGAGATCAGGATGGCGCCGAATGTCAGGATCGCGGCCAGCACGCCGAAGCTGGCGTAGGCGGCTGGATCGTTCTGGCCCAGCGGATGGCTGGCGTCCTTGCGCAGAAATACGGTCTGCATCACCAGGAACACGCCGATTCCGCCCGCGAAACCGAAGAAGTAGCGGTAGCTGATGAGGCCCGTTCGGTCGTGGTAGTCGGGCGCGAGCTCGGGCGTCAGGGCGTCGCTTGGGATCTGGTAGAGGCTGACGCAAAGCCGCAGCACGATGAGCAGGATGAGCGTGTAGGCGGCGACGGCCGACTGTGAGACTCCGTGCGGGGGGCGCCAGAGAAGATAGATCGCCAGCGCGATCGGCAGGGCCGAGGCGTACATGAACGGATGCCGCCGGCCCCACGGCGTGCGCAGCGTGTCGGACAGGCGACCGATCAGCGGGTCGAAGACCGAGTCGATGGCCAACGAGATGAAGACCACCGTGCCGACGATCGCGGGGCGCAGGCCGATCACGCGAACCAGGAAGTAGGTGATGGTGGCCTGCGAGAGCGCCGCGCCGGCGGTCGCCTGCGCCACGGAGCCGAACCCGTAGGATACCTTGGTTGCCAGCCCCAGTCGCGCTGGGTTCGACGCGTCGCTCAATGGCTCGACTCTCCAACTAGCTTAACTTCAAGACGTGGACCGAGGCGGCTCGGCTCTCAAGCCTGATTTCAGTGCGTGGAGCAGTGCATCGCATCAGACGCTCCTAGCGCGGCCAGGGACGGATGTTCTGGAAGCCGCCGTCGATCGGCAGCATCACGCCGGTCACCCAGCGCGCCTCGTCGCTGGCGAGGTAGACCGCCGCGTGGGCGACGTCCCAGGCCGTGCCCTCGGTCTGCAGCGGCACGGCCAGGCGACGGCGCTCGCGGCCTTCCTCGCCGAGCGCCCTGACGAGCGGCGTCGCGACGGTGCCGACGATCAGGCAGTTGGCGCGGATGCCCTCGGCCGCGTGGTCGGCCGCGACCGAGAGGGTCAGACCCTGCAGCCCCGCCTTCGTCGCCGTGTAGGCCACCGCGCCCGGGGTCCCGGAGAGACCGAGCACGCCGGCGGTGGACGACACGTTGACGATCGATCCGCCGCCCCCGGCCCGCATCCGGGGGATCGAGGCGCGGCAGCACAGCATCGCCGAGGTCAGGTTGGACTGGAGGATCCGGTTCCAGTCGTCGAGCGAGACGGTGACCGTGTTGCCGCCGGCGCCGACGCCGACGTTGTTGTGCAGGACGTCGAGGCGGCCGTAGCGCTCCACCGCGAAGGCGGCCATGGCCTCCGTCGCCTCGGGCTGGGTGACGTCCGCCGCGAACGCCGCGGCCTCCCCGCCTTCCGAGCGGATCGTCGCCTCCAACGCCTTCGCCCGTTCGAGACTGCGGTTGACCAGCACGACCCGGGCGCCTTCGCGGGCGAACAGCATGGCGACCGCCGCCCCGTTGCCGACGCCCTCGGCCTGGGACGCCGCCCCCGTGACGATGGCCACCTTGCCCGCCAACCGATCCATGCGCGCCTCGCGATGCCCGTGGGCCTGTCCGCCCCGGCGGGACCTTAGCCCGAAGGCGCTCTGGCGGGGAACGTCGCCCGCCGGCTTCTTCGTCGCCGGCGGCCAAAACGCGAATTCACGATTTCAAAGACCAAAGGAATAGTTACCAAAAGTGACGCATCTTGTCAAGGCCTCAGGGGGGCTGGGCGCCGGCCGCCAAGCGAGCGGCCTTACCGCGAATTAATGCCCCAGGAGGGGCCGTTACCTCGAATTAATTCGTCGCCCGCGGGGCTCAACCTTTAGACACCGACCCTGCGAGGGGACGATGTCACTGGCGCTGGCCACGTTGATCTACGAATGGCGCCGCTACCTGGCGGCGATCATCGCGCTGGCCTTCTCCGGCATGATGGTGATGGCCTTCTCGGGCATGTTCGCCGGCATCATCCACGCCGAGTTCGCGACCTGGGAACGGTCGCGGGCGGACCTGTTCGTGCTGCCGCCGGACCTCCACAGCATCATCAACAACAACTCGAGCCTGCCGGCTCGCGTCAAGCCGCTGATCTACCTGAACCCCGAGGTGGTCGACGTCGAGTCGATCGCCAGCAACGGCGCGCAGTGGGTCAATTCGCCGAAGCCGGGCGCCAAGCGGGTGCAGACGTTCATCCAGATCTTCGGGGTGCAACCCTTCGCAGGCTCTGTGACGCTGCCGACCGACTTCACGGAGCAGCAGCGCCTGGCGCTGATGGAGCCGGGCGCCGTCGCGATCGACGAGACCGCCGTTTCAGCGCTCGGCGCCAATGTCGGCGACAAGGTCTCGCTCAACGGCAACACGGTCTACGTGCGGACGCTGCTGCACGGCTACCAGAGCCCGCAGCAGCCGCTGGTGGTCGCCTCGTACCAGACGATGCGGCAGATCGGCCTCGAGCGCGAGGGCCTCAGGGTGGGGCCGCTGATGGTTCGGCTGCGCGACCCGGCCAGGGCGGCCATCGTCCGCGACCAGCTCAACGCGATCTCCCACGGCGCCTACCGCGCCTGGACGCTGAAGGAGTTCAACCAGGCCAACGAACAGGACGTGATGAAGGAGCAGATCATCGGCCTGCTGCTGACCTTCGCCGTGTTCCTGGCCGCCCTCATCGGCGTCGGCGTGACCTCGCAGACGCTGCGGGGCGCGATCCTCTCCAACATCCGCGAGTTCGCCTCGCTGCGCGCGCTCGGCATCTCGATGGGCTCGCTGCGGATGATCGTGATGGAGCTCTCGTTCTGGGCCGGGATCGCCGGCACCGTGGCGGCCCTGGCGATGACCGCTGCGGTGGCCGCGGCCGGCGCCGCCATCGGGCTGCCGGTCGTCGTGCGCCCGCCGACCGCCGCCCTCGTCTGCATCATGATGATGGTCATCGCGGTCATCTCCGGGGCGATGGCGATGGGCATCCTGAAGAAGAGCCAGCCCGCGGACCTGCTGCGATGACCGCCGCCGTCTTCGCCCAAGGCCTCGTCAAGCGGTTCAAGACCGGCCGCACCCACGCGATGGTGCTGCGCCAGGTCGACTTCGAGGCCGAGGCCGGCCACGTGACGATGGTCATGGGCCCCTCGGGCTCGGGCAAGTCGACGCTGATCGCCGCGCTTTCGGGCCTGCTGCGGCCGGACGAGGGCCAGGTGTCGGTGCTGGGCCAGGACCTCTGGCGCCTGCGCCCCGGCAAGATCGACCGCTTCCGGCTCGACCATTGCGGCTTCATCTTCCAGGGCTTCAACCTGTTCCCGGCGCTCACCGCCTACGAGCAGGTGGCCACGGTGCTCCGCTACAAGGGCCTGAAGCGCAAGGCGGCGCGGGATCGGGCGATCGAGGCGCTGACCGAGGTGGGGCTCGAGCCCCGCATGCATCAGCGGCCGTCGCAGCTCTCCGGCGGCGAGAAGCAGCGCGTGGCGATCGCCCGGGCCCTGGCCAAGGCGCCGAGCCTCGTGTTCGCCGACGAGCCGACCTCGGCGCTGGACGGCGAAAGCGGCCAGATGGTCGTTCGGCTGCTGCGGCGCGCCGCCACCGAGCACGGCGCGGCCGTGATCTGCGTCACCCACGACCTCCGGCTCGAGGCTTACGCCGACCGCGTGGTCCGGATCGAGGACGGCCAGGTGCTGTCCGACGAGCCGGCCCGCCGCATGCCCGCAACCCCCGTGCTGGAGCCTGTCCATTGACCGCCGCACGCTTCTTCTCCGTCCTTGCTCTGACGCTCGCCGGCGCCGGCGGCCTCGCCGGCTGCCAGAAGCCGGCGCAGGCGCAGACCAACACGGCGCCCGCGCCGACCCCGTTCGCGGCGATCGCCGACGGCAAGGCCGACGTCGAAGGCGGGATCATCCAGGTGGCCGCCCGCTCGGCCGGCGTGGTGCGCGACGTCTACGTGCAGGAAGGCGAGAGCGTGACCAAGGGCCAGGTCCTGGCCCGCCAGGAGGACGACGCGCCGCGCCTGGCGGTCGCCACCGCCGAGGCCGCCCTCGCCCAGGCCAGGGCCGCGATGACGTTGACCGAGACCCAGCACATCGCCGCCCAGCGCGAGGTCGATCGGCTGCGGCCTCTCGTCGCCGCCCGGTATGTCTCCACCCAGTCGGTCGACCAGGCCGAGGACGTGGTGCGCAACGCCGACGCCACGCTGGCGGCCGAGCGCGCGACCGTGGGCGTCGCCGAGACCCAGCTGAACCAGGCTCGCTACGCGCTCGACCAGACCATCATCCGCGCGCCGATCGACGGCAAGATCGTGCGCCGCTACGCCGCTCCCGGCGTCGGCGCCTCGACGCTCAACGTGACGCCGATGTTCGACCTCGAGCCCGCCGGCCAGCGCATCGTTCGCGCCGAGGTCTCAGAGGCGGATGAGCCGTTCGTGACCGTCGGCGAGCAGGTGAAGCTCGTGCCCGAGGCTGACCAGTCGAAGAGCTATCCGGGCAAGGTGCTGCGCATCGCTCCGGTGTTCGGCGCGCGCAAGCTGCAGTCGGACGACCCCTCGCAACGCACCGACGACCGCGTGGTCGAGGTGGTGGTCGACGCAAACGGAGCGCCGTTCCTGATCGGCCAGCGCGTGCTGGTGAAGTTCATGAAAGCCGGCTGAGGCGCCGCGCCTGAGCAGGGCGCGACGTCGCAGACCAAGGTCCGGGACGTCGACGGGCGACCCACTCGCCGTCTCGGCGTGGAGGCCGGCGGCTCATCTCTCTTGACCAACTGGTTTACATTACAAACTAGTTGGCGTAGAGGTTATCGCGTCGCCGCTTCTTGCGGCCGAAAACGGGAGCTATGCCATGGCCGCCGAACCCCACGAGCGCCTTCACGCCCTCGACGCCGTCAGGGGCTTCGCGCTCCTGGCGGGGATCGTCTTCCACGCCACCGTCTCCTTCCTGCCGGCCCCCCCGGGGGTTCCGCTGTGGATCGTGATGGACAGCCAGCGCAGCCTGACCCTCGCGGTGCTGTTCCACGTCCTGCACACGTTCCGGATGACCACCTTCTTCCTGATCGCCGGCTTCTTCGCGCATCTGACGTTTCACCGGCGCGGCCAGGGAGGCTTCATCCGCGACCGGCTGAAGCGGATCGCGCTGCCCTTGCTGGTCGGCTGGCCGATCCTGTTCGCGTCGATCGTGGCGGTGACGATCTGGGCCGCGATCGCCGGCGCGCACGGCCAGCCCTTGCCGCCGCCGCCGAAGTACCCCGGCTTCCCGGCCTTCCCGCTGACTCACCTCTGGTTCCTCTATCTGCTCCTCTGGTTCTATGCGGCGATCCTCGCCCTGCGCGGCGCCGCGGCCGCGCTCGACCGGGGCGGCGCGCTGGGGCGTGGGACGGACAAGGTCGTCGGGGCGCTGATCCGCAGTCCGTTCGGGCTCGCCGCGCTGGCTGCGCCGGCCGCCGTCGCGCTCTATCTGACGCCGGGCTGGGCCATGTGGTTCGGCGTGCCGACGCCCGACTCGTCGCTGGCTCCGCACCCCGCGGCCGCGATCGCCTACTTCTCCGCGTTCGGCTTCGGCTGGCTGCTGCACCGGCAGGTCGGGTTGCTTGAGACGCTGCGTCGTCGCTGGCCCCTGCATCTGGCGCTGGCCGTGAGCCTGAGCGCCGTCGGGCTCGCGATCACCGGTCCTGCGCCACTTCTGGCCGCTTCGACGCCCGGGCTCGCCAAGGCCGCGTTCGCCGGCGCCTTCTGCCTGGCGAGCTGGACCTGGACGTTTGCGATCATGGGCCTGGCGCTGCGTTTCCTCTCCGACCTGAGCCCGGCGCGCCGCTACCTCGCCGACGCGTCCTACTGGCTCTATCTCGTGCACCTGCCGCTGATCATGGCTTTGCAGACCGCCGTGGCTCAGCTCGTTTGGGCCTGGCCGCTCAAGTTCGCGCTGATCCTCGGCGTCGCCTTCCCGCTGATGCTGGTGAGCTACGAGCTGCTGGTGCGCCATTCGTTCATCGGCGCCATTCTCAACGGACGGCGCGCGCCCAGGCCGAGTCGAGCCAAGGACGGCGCGCTGGCGCAGGAGCCGGCCCGATGAGCAGCGATGCGAGCACCACCGTCCAGGAGGACCTGGCGTTCCTGCGCGCCCTCGTCGAGCGACGCGGCTCGGCGGCAGGCGCCTGGGCCGAAGGCTACTTCGGCGCTGGCCTGATCTACGGCGCTCAGATGCTGATGCACGCGGCCCAGCTCTTCGGGTGGCTGCCCGGCGCGGGCGTCTGGGCGCTGGCGATCGGGATCGGACCGACGCTTGTCTTCATCCCGACGGTGATCTGGATCGGTTGGCGCCGGCGGGGCGAGGCGCCGCCCGGCGCCGCCGGACGCGCCATCGCCGCGGTGTTCGGCGCGGTGGGCCTGGCGAACCTGGCCCTCATCGTCGTGATCGGCGTCTCGGCCCTGCGCGAGCGCAGTCTCGCCATCTGGCTGATCTATCCGGCCTGCGTCTTCATCCTGCAAGGCGCGGCCTGGATGGTCGCCTTCGCCATGCGCCGCCGCGCCTGGCTCGCGCTCGTCGCCGCCGGCTGGCTCGGCTTCGCCATCGCCATGGGGCTCACGACCACGCAGATCGGGCTCTACGTGCTCTTCTGCGGCCTCGGTATCTGGCTCAACATGGCGCTGCCGGGCTGGATCATGCTGCGCCAGGCGACGAAGCAAGCCTGACATCGCCATGGCCGCGTTCGACATCGGCAGGCTCGACGACGTGATCCACGGCCGTATGCGGCTGGGGATCATGGCCTACCTCGCCGACGCCGAAGTCGCCGACTTCAACGAGCTGAAGCGGGCGCTCGAGGCGACGCAGGGCAATCTCTCGATCCACCTGAGGAAGCTCGAGGACGCCGGCTACATAGCGATCGAGAAGAGCTTCCTCGGCCGCAAGCCGCTGACCCGCGCCCGCCTCACCGACGCCGGACGCCGAGCGTTCGCCGAGTACCTCGACGCGCTCGCCGAACTGGTCGGCGGGCCCTCGGCGGGATGAACGGATCCCCCAGGGGGCGCGGCCCTATCCCGGCGCCGAAGCCGGGCTGAGGCCGCGCGGCGCAAGGCCGGACAGACGCCTACGTCTTGTGGCTTCTGGCAGCGTTCACGTACGACGCTGAGCGCGCGACAGCCTTGACGTGAATCAACGTGGAGCAGCAGGCGCCGACCGCAGGCTCCTGCCTCGCTTGACGCCACCGGCCAGCCTGCGCACAAGGCCGCGGTTCTTCCCAACAAGGAGCAGCGGCCATGGCGGACATCCGCTTCGACGGCAAGGTGGCGATCGTGACCGGCGCGGGCGGCGGACTGGGACGTCAGCACGCGCTCGAGCTCGCCCGGCGTGGCGCGAAGGTCGTCGTCAACGACCTCGGCGGCGCGGTCGACGGCTCCGGCGGCTCGTCGGAGGCCGCCGCCAAGGTGGTGGGCGAGATCAAGGCGCTGGGCGGCGAGGCGATCGCCAACGGCTCGTCGGTCACAGACGACGCGGGCGTCGCCCACATGGTCCGGCAGGCGATGGACGCCTGGGGCCGGGTCGACATCCTGATCGCCAACGCCGGGGTGCTGCGCGACAAGTCGTTCGCCAAGATGGAGATCGCCGACTTCGAGTTCGTGCTGAACGTGCACCTGATGGGCACCGTGAAGCCGGTGAAGGCGCTCTGGGAGATCATGCGCGAGCAGAACTACGGACGCATCGTGGTCACGACGTCCTCGACCGGGCTCTACGGCAACTTCGGCCAGACCAACTACGGCGCGGCCAAGCTCGCCTTGATCGGCTTCATGAACTCGCTGAAGCTCGAGGGGCAGAAGAACAACATCCACGTGAACGCGATCTCGCCGGTCGCCTTCACCCGGATGACCGAGAGCATCATGCCCCCGCAGATGGGCGAGCGGCTGAAGCCCGACTTCGTGACGCCCGGCGTCGTCTTCCTCTGTTCAGAGGAGGCCCCGACCGGCGCGATCCTTACCGCCGGCGGCGGCGCCTTCGCGATGGCCCGGATCTACGAGACAGAGGGCGTCTACCTCGGCGAAGGCGGCCTCTCGGTCGAGGAGGTGCGCGATAACTGGGGCAAGATCGCCGACGAGGCGGGCCAGAAGGCCTATCTCAACGGCGGGGAGCAGACTCAGAAGTTCTTCCGCCGCATGAGCGAAAACGTCTAGCCGCCGGGCCGCCGCATGGTCCGGGGCGAGATCTTCGCAGGCGCATAAGTGCAACCCACGCAAGCCGTCATACTTTGCGGCGGTCTGGGAACGCGGCTCGGGCGGCTGACCGCCGACACGCCGAAGCCGCTGCTCGAGGTGGGCGGCCAACCCTTCCTGGACGTCCTGCTGTTCGAGATCGGGCGACACGGCATTCGCGACGTGGTGCTGCTCGCCGGCTTCGCGCACGAGAAGGTCGAGCGCTACGCGCGAACGACCCCAATCGCCCGGCGCTTCGATCTGAGCGTTCGAGTGGCTGTGGAGCCCTCCCCGGCCGGCACGGGCGGCGCTTTGCGCCTCGCCGCGCCCCTGCTGGCCCCGGACTTTCTCCTGCTCAACGGCGACACCTGGTTCGACGTCAATCTGCTGGACCTGGCGCCCGCCACGTCGCCGAGCGACCGCTGGCTCGTGTCGATGTGCCTGCGGACGGTCCCCAACGCCTCCCGCTACGGCTTGGTCACGACCTCCGGCGAGTTCGTCACATCGATGTCGGAAAAGCTTCAGGGCGCCGGCGCTGGCGCGATCAATGGCGGCGTCTGGCGGGTCCGCCGCGACCTCTTGCAGTTCCTTACGCCGGACTGCTCTCTCGAACGGGACGTATTGCCCGATCTGATCGAGCGCTCGCTGGTGGTCGGCAAGGTTCGTGACGGCTACTTCATCGATATCGGCGTTCCGGAGACGCTGGAGCGCGCCCAACTGGAGGTTCCCGCGCGAAGGCGGCGACCAGCCGCCTTCCTGGATCGCGACGGCGTCCTGAACGTGGACGTCGGTTACGTCGGCTCGCGGGACCGATGGATCTGGGTCGACGGCGCCCAGGCCGCGATCAAGCGACTGAACGACGCCGGGTGGTTCGCGTTCATCGTGACCAACCAGTCGGGCGTCGCGCGCGGCTTCTACGACGAAGCCGCGCTGAAGACGTTGCACGACGAGGTTCTGGCGGAGCTCGCCGGCTCGGGCGCCCATGTCGACGATATCCGGTTCTGTCCGTTTCATGCCGACGCCGCCATCGAGCGCTACCGCGTCCAGTCCGACTGGCGGAAACCCGAGCCGGGGATGTTGCTCGATCTGATGAGACACTGGCCCGTCGACAGGGAGCGGAGCTTGCTCGTTGGCGATCAGCCCAGCGACATGGAAGCCGCGCGCCGGGCCGGGGTGCGCGGCGCTCTTTTCGGCGGCGGCGACTTGGACCTTCTCGTTGCGGAGCGCCTGGCTGACGCCTGATCGCGACGCCGCGGCCTCCGAGGAACGGCGACCGTGTAGGCGATTATTTGCAGGACAGACGTTGCGTCGGGTCACCACGCTCGGTACCCAACGGGGTCGGCAGGTGAGGGCGCATTCGGACCATCGTGTGGAAAGTGATCTTGATGCCTGACGGCGTGCGGCTGAAACGGCCCGAAGGGACGACCGGCAAGCGGCCGTATCGGCGCGTGGCGCGTGCTGTCCTGGTCTGCGCGGCAGTCGCCGCCCTCGCGGCCTGCTCGACCCTCCCCGAGGACGGCCCCTCCGGGGACATGGTCGCGCGGCACGCCAAGGCGTCCGCTAAACCCAGCTACGCGCTGGTCGATGTCGACTATCGCGTGACCCAGGTGATCGACGCCAATCCGGCCGCCCCGCTCTCGACCCTGAAGCCGGCGTCGAGCGACGCTCCGAGCGACATCATCGCCATCGGCGACACGCTCGCTGTGTCGGTCTATCAGCCCGGCGTCGGTCCAATGACGCCGACGATGACGGCCACCGAGACCCCGCAGGTCGGACAGGGGCCGCAAAGTCTGCCGCGCCTGGTTGTCGACGACCACGGCGCGATCCTGATGCCCTACGCCGGCCCCGTCGTCGTCACGGGGCTCACGCCGAACCAGGCGGCCGAGGCTATCCGCCGGGCCCTGCGGGGGCGGATCGCCGACCCGCAGGTGATCGTCACCACGATCTCGAGCCCCCGCAACTCGGTCGTCGTGATCGGCGAGGTCGGCAAGCCCGGCCGCTATCCCCTGACCGCGAACTCGGACCGGCTGCTCGACGCGCTCGCCAGCGCCGGCGGCCCCACGAAACCGGCCCGCGATCTGACCCTCACCGTGGTGCGGGGCGACCAGTCGGCGAGCATCGTCTTGCAAACGCTGCTCGACGATCCGGGGGAGAACATCCGCCTCGGTCCGCAAGACCAGGTGCGGGTGACACCCTCGCCGCGCAAGGTCGACGTCTTCGGCGCGGTGGGCAAGGGCGCCGAGATC
The DNA here is from genome assembly GCA_035541575.1 of Caulobacteraceae bacterium. Classification (GTDB taxonomy): domain Bacteria; phylum Pseudomonadota; class Alphaproteobacteria; order Caulobacterales; family Caulobacteraceae; genus Acaudatibacter. Next base: position 17,771 of record DATKMZ010000050.1, read on the forward strand.
CCGATCGAGGACGACACGCTGACTCTGGCCGGCGCCCTCGCGCGGATCGGCGGCCTGAACTCCAATGTGGCCGACGCCAGGTTCGTGCTCGTGTTCCGCTTCGAGCGCCCAGAGGTCGCCAAGGCGCTCGGCGTCACCTTCCCCGACATCCCGGGCCTGAAGAGCGTGCCGATCGTCTACCGGGTGAACCTGCGCGATCCCTCGGGCTACTTCGTCGCCGGGAAGTTCCAGGTCGCCGCGAACGACCTCGTCTACGTGCCCACCGCCGACCTCGTCGAGCTGCAGAAGTTCCTGGTGATCGTGAACTCGGCCGCGCAGTTCTTCTACGACGCGGCGATCGCCAAGAGTCTCTGACGCGCGGACCCTGGCCTAGGTCTGCGGAGGCCGCGGCGCCCACGGATCGGCCGAGGCGCTGGCGCGCAGCCATGCCACTGCCTCGTCCCGGCCTGGCGCACGCAAGAGCCGAAACGGCAACGTCGCTGGACACCAGGCCGGATGGACCGTCAGATCGCGATCGAGTTCTTCCGGCCAGCGCGCCCGGAAGGCGGCGATCTCACGCCGCTCCACGGCCGCCGCCGCCGCGCTGAGGTGCGTCAGGCCCCGCGACTTCGACTCGAAGTGGGTGAGTTCGATGGCGGGCTCGATCAGCACGGCCAACCCTCGCTGGCGGACACGCAGCGACATGTCGAGGTCGCTGTAGCTGACCGCCAGCCGCTCCTCGTCGAAGCCGCCGATCTCGTCGAAGAGGCCGCGGCGCATGGCGAGGAACGCGCCGGTCAGCGCCGCGACGCGGCGGCGCAGCCGCCAGCGGCCGAGCGGGCCTGCCGCGTATCGGTCCTCGTAAAGGCCGTCGTGGATCGCCCGCCCCTTCCAGCCGAAGAGGATGCCGGCGTGCTGGATGGTCTGGTCGGGGTAGAGCAGCTTGGCCCCGACGGCGCCGACGTCCGCGCGACCGAGCAGTTCATCCAACACACCGTCCCAGCCCGGCGTCAGCATCCGCATGTCGTCGTTGGCGAAAACGACGATATCGGCGTCCCTGTGGCGTGCGCCGAGGTTGGAAAGGCGCGACCAGTTGAACGGCTCGTCGCAGCGGATCACATCGACGCCGCCTCCGGCGACCTCCGCCAGCACTTGCAGCGACGCCGGTTCGGCCGTGCCGTTGTCGACGACTGTGACGCGGACCCGCTGCGGCTGCGCGGCGCACGCACGAAGCGAAGCCACGAAGTCGCGGACGTCTTCGCCGTTGTCCCGGGTCGGGACCACCACGTTGACCGTGGCGCTCGCGTGCGCCGTCCCAGACGCGGCGACCGCGAGGAGCGGCCCGGGGTCAGACCGGCGCGCGTCCGGCGACGCTCGCTGGGGCAGGGCTACGAGGGGATAGGGGATGTGTCCCACCACGGTGCGTTGCGTGACGTCGACCAGCAGGGCGCGGATCCGTTCGGCGGGATCGTCCAGCGCCAGTCCAGGCAGGTCGGCGCAGCGCGAGCGGACGAGCGCGAGCGTGTCGCCGAAAGGATTGCCCTGCCGCAGGATTTCGGCGTCGACCGCCTGGCGCAGGGCCGGCGCGTCGAACCGCCCGTCCGGGCCGACGCGCTCGTCGTCGCAGACGAAGGCGGCGGCCGGCGTGTGGGCGGCCGCCCAGGCGAACCAGGCCAACGCGTGACGGTGCAGGATGGCGCCTCGCGCGGCCAGCACGACGACGTCGTTCTTGGCCGATCGGGTCGCCGCGGCGACGTCGACGCCGAGCGGGGCGAGTTCGAACCGCGGATCGCCTCGCGCCAGCCGGTCCGCCCAAGTTCGTACGTCTGCGGCGTCAGCGACGACGATCGCCTGGAAGGCGCCTAGCGATTGCGCCGCAAGCGCTCCGGCCGCCCGGTCCAACGCGTCGGGCGCCAGGCCCTCCGCCTCCAGGACAAGCGAAACTGCTAGCAGATCCGGCCCATCCGGCGGTGCGGGCGGATCCCAGGCGGCGCGGAACGCTGCATAGTCGGCGACCGGCCAGGCGGGCTCGCCGACCAGGTCGCGGAGACCGTCCGTCGCGCCGCGCGCCAGCGCAGCCCGGAAGAGCCGCTCCTGCGCGTCGCGCTCGCCCAGCAGCGCCAACTCCCGCTCGGCGTTGGCGCCGGGGAGCTCGAGGGACGCCGCGGCGCGATACTCAGCGATCGCGGAGGTCCGCTCACCCCGCAGTTTGAAAAGGTGGGCGAGCTGCAGGTGCGCGTCGGCGTCGTCGGGACTGTCGAGCACCGCGCGTCGATAGTCGGCTTCGGCCTCTTCCAGGCGGCCGCTGTCCTTCAGCATGTTCGCCCGCTGAATCCGCAGGTCCGCGCGGGCCGGCTCGCGTTCGAGGGCCTCGCCGTATAGCGCCGCCGCCAGCGCGAAGCGGCGGGCGTCCCGGGCGCGGTTCGCCGCCAGGATCGTCAGGCGCCGCCGCCACGGCGCGAGACTCTTGCCAAGCCAGTCGATCAACGCGCCCTCGTGTCCTGCG
>DATKMZ010000051.1:0-12071 GCA_035541575.1 Caulobacteraceae bacterium
TGCGGACGTCAGCGCGCCGTCGATCAGCGCGCCGCCGCGCCAGGGCGCGGTCAGCTTGCCGCCGCCGAAGCGCGCGCCCGCGCCGCCGGCCAGGACCACGGCCTCCAGCCGACCCTCGACCGGTAAATCCGCCCCTTTCGACGCGCCCTCTGTCGCCAATCCGCGGTCCTTTCTATGTTAGGCGCCGATGACGCCCTACGACGCCACCTCGCCGCAAGCCCTGGATCAGGGCAAGCCGGCGCCCCTGATCGACGGTTTCGGGCGCCGGGTGAGCTATCTGCGCGTCTCCGTCACCGACCGCTGCGACCTGCGCTGCGTCTACTGCATGAGCGAGCACATGACCTTCCTGCCGAAGGCCGAAGTGCTCACCCTGGAGGAGATCGACCGCATCGCCTCTGCCTTCATCGCCACCGGCACGCGCAAGATCCGCCTCACCGGCGGCGAGCCGCTGATGCGCAAGGGCTTCATGACCCTGGTGCGCGGCCTCTCACGGCACCTGGCGAGTGGCGAGCTCGACGAACTCACCCTCACCACCAACGGCACCCGCCTCGCCGAGTTCGCCACCGAGCTGGCCGAGGTGGGCGTGCGGCGCATCAACGTCTCGCTCGACACCCTCAATCCCGGCCTCTTCCGCCGTCTCACCCGCGGCGGCGACTTGGCGAAGGTGCTGGCCGGGATCGAAGCGGCGCGCGCGGCCGGGCTGGCGGTGAAGATCAACACCGTGGCGCTGGCGCACGACAACGCAGCGGAAATCCCCGCGCTGATCCAGTGGGCGCACGGGCAGGGCATGGACCTGACCCTGATCGAGACCATGCCGCTCGGCGAGGTCGAGGCCGATCGCACCGACCAGTTCCTGTCGCTGACGGCGGTGCGGCGCGAGCTGGAAGGCTACTGGACGCTTCGCGACCTGCCGCTCTCGACGGGTGGGCCTGCGCGCTACGTCGAGGTCGCCGAGACCGGCGGGCGGCTCGGCCTCATCACTCCGCTCAGCCACAATTTCTGCGAGGCCTGCAACCGCGTGCGGCTGACCTGCACCGGCACCCTGCACACCTGTCTCGGCCGCGAGGACGCCGCCGACCTGCGGGCCGTGGTACGCTCGAGCGACGACGACGCGGCGCTGATCGCCGCGATCCGAGCGTCCGTCGACGCCAAGCCGAAGGGCCACGACTTCCACATCGGCCGCGGCCTCGCGCCGGCCGTCACGCGGCACATGTCGACCACGGGCGGCTGATGCGCGTGCTGCTCTTCGGACGGCTGGGCGATCTGGCCGGCTGGCGGGAGCGGGCGTTCGATCCCGCGCCGGCGACGCTCTCGGCGCTGAAGGCGCTGATCGCGACCGGCGATGCGGCGCTCGGCGCGGCGCTTGACGGCCCCGGCGTGCGGGCGGCGGTCGACCGGGCGATTGTGCGCGGCGAGGCGGCGCTGTCGGCCGCGAGCGAGGTCGCGTTCCTGCCGCCGATGAGCGGCGGATGATCCGGCTCGTCACCGAGCCGTTCGAGCCCGGCGCGGAGCTGACGGCTTTCTGCGCCGGACGCCGCGAGAGCGGGGCGGTCGCGAGCTTCGTCGGCATCGCCCGGGCGGATGCGGGCCAGACGACCGCGCTCGAGCTCGAAGCCTATCCCGGCTTCACCGAGGCCGAGATCGGCAAGATGGTCGCCGAGGCGACGAAGCGGTTCGGCCTCCACGACGCGCTCGTCGTGCACCGTCATGGCGCGATCGCGCCCGGCGAGCCGATCGTGCTGGTGGCGACAGCTTCGGCGCACAGGCGCGAGGCGTTCGAAGCCTGCGACTACCTGATGGACTACCTCAAGAGCCGCGCCCCGTTCTGGAAGAAGGAACACGGGCCTGCCGGCGCGCGCTGGGTCGAACCCACCGCCAGAGACTTGGACGACATCGCCCGCTGGGACTAAAGCCGGTCCCGTTCCATCCGAGAGGCCAGCGCCATGACCACGATGCTCCAGCCCGGCGGCAAGTTCGACGAGAGCGCCGCGATCACGCCAGTCCGCATCGCCGTGCTCACCATCTCCGACACGCGCGACGAGGAGAGCGACACGTCCGGTCACATCCTGGTCGAGCGGCTGGCCGGCGCGGGGCACCTGCTGGCGGGCAAGGGCATCGTCCGCGACGATGTCGAGGAGATCCGCGCCCAGGTGAAGCTCTGGGTCGCGTCGGGCGACGTCGATGTCATCCTCACCACCGGCGGCACCGGGATCACCGGCCGCGACGTGACGCCAGAGGCGATCGATCCGCTGCTCGACAAGCGGATCGACGGGTTCTCGGTGATCTTCCATCTCGTGAGCTACCAGACCGTCGGCCTCTCGACTCTGCAGTCGCGGGCGCTCGCGGGCCTGATCGACGGCGTCTTCATCTTCTGCCTGCCGGGATCGAACGGCGCGGTGCGCGACGGCTGGGACAGGGTGATCGCGCCTCAACTCGACAGCCGCCACAAGCCTTGCAACATGGTCGAGCTGATGCCGCGCCTGCTGGAAACCTGATGAGCCGGCTCACTCACCTCGACGCCGAAGGCCGCGCGCGGATGGTCGACGTCTCGGGCAAGGCCGAGACCGCACGCGAGGCGGTGGCGGCCGGTCTGGTGCGGATGTCGGCCGCAACGCGGGACCTGGCGCTCTCCGGCGAGGCGCGAAAGGGCGACGTTGTGGCTGCGGCGGAGATCGCCGGGATCATGGCGGCGAAGCGGACGTCGGACCTGATCCCGCTCTGCCATCCGCTTGCGCTCTCGAAGGCCGAGGTGCGGATAACGCCCGACGACGCCGGGCTCGCGGTCACCGCCCGGGTCGCCACGACCGGCCCGACCGGCGTCGAGATGGAGGCGCTGACCGCCGTCACGGTCGCGTGCCTGACGCTCTACGACATGCTGAAGGCGGCCGAGCGGGGGATGACCATCGACGCCGTGCGCCTGCTGGAAAAGACCGGCGGCGCCTCTGGCGACTGGCGCCGCGCATGAGCTTGCCTTCGGTCGAGGACGCCCGGGCGGCGATGCTGGCCTGGGCGGAGCGCCTGCCGGCCGAAACGGTCGCGCTGCAGGACGCGGTCGGCCGCACGCTCGCCGAGGACATCGTCGCGATCCGCGACCAGCCGCCTTATCCGGCCTCGGCGATGGACGGCTGGGCGCTGGCGGCCGTCGACTCGCCCGGGCGCCTCAGGATTGCGGGCGAAAGCGCCGCCGGCGCGCCGTACGCGGCCGAGCTCCGTCGCGGCGAGGCGGTGCGCATCTTCACGGGCGCGGCGCTGCCACCGGGCGCCGACGCGATGGTGATCCAGGAGGAGGCGAGCCGCGACGGCGACTACGTCACCCTCCCTGCAGTCGGACACGGCCACTACGTCCGACCGGCCGGCTGCGACTTCCAGGGCGGCGAGACGCTGCTGACCGCGGGCATGAAGCTCGACGCCTGGCGGCTCTCGCTGGCGGCGGCGGGCGGGCGCGGCGAGCTGAAGGTCGCGCGCCGGCCCCGCGTAAGCTTCCTTTCGACAGGCGAGGAGATCATCGATCCGGGCCGCACGCCCGGCCCCTACCAGATCTTCGACGCCGGCACGGTGGCGCTGGTCGCCCTGGCGACGCGCTGGGGCGGCCAAGCCCGGCGACTGAAGCCTGTCGGCGACGATATCGCCGCGACGGTCGAGGCGGTGCGCGGCGAGGACTGCGACCTCATCGTCACCGTCGGCGGGGCGTCGGTCGGCGACCACGATCTCGTCAAGCCGGCGCTCAAGGAGCTGGGGCTCGAGCTCGCGGTCGAGAGCGTCAACGTGCGTCCAGGCAAGCCGACCTGGTTCGGTCGCCTCGCGGACGGCCGGCGCGTGCTCGGCCTGCCCGGCAACCCGGCCTCGTCGTTGGTCTGCGCCGAGCTCTTCCTGCATCCGCTCCTGAGAGGCATGCAGGGCGCCGATCCGGCGCTGCCGCTGGTCCAGGCGCGGGCTTCGGCGCCGTTCCCGACCAACGGCGCGCGCGAGCACTGGATGCGCGCGCGGATCACCACCGACCCGGACGGGTCGCTCCGCGCCGAGGCTTACGGCAATCAGGACTCGTCGCTGGTCTCGGTGTTCGCCATCGCCGACGCCCTGGTGCGGCGAGCGCCGGGCGCGCCGGCGCTCGCGGCGGGAGGGCTGGTGGAGGCGCTGCTGCTGGAGCGCGCGTAGCGCACCTGGGTGATCTCGCCCAGCACCGAGATCGCCACCTCCCACGGCGCCTTGCCGCCGATCGCCAGCCCGATCGGGGTCTTCAGCCGGGCGATGTCGCCCTCGCCGACGCCCGAGGCGCGCAGCCACGCGAGGCGATCGGCGGCCCGCCGCCGCGCGCCGAGCGCGCCGACGTAGAAGGCCTGCGACGGCAGCGCGGCGGTGAGCGCGGCGTGGTCGGCCTCGGCCTCGTGGGTGGCGACGGCGACGGCGGTCCAGCGGTCGAGCCCGATCGCGGCCAGCGCATCGGCCGGCTCGTCGCGGCTGTAGGCGACGTCGAACGGCGGCGGGGTCTCGGGGCCTTTTGGACGCACCAGCGTGGTCTCGAAGCCGGCCAGAGCGCCCAGCTGGGCGATCGCGAGCGCGGTCGGATCGCCGCCCAGCACGACGAGGCGCGGGATCGGCTCGAACGCGCGCTCGAACGCGCCCTCCCAGGCTCTCGGCGCCTGGCCCGGCGGCGCGCAGGCGCGACGACGGCCGTCGGTGATCCAGACCGCCGGCTCGCGCGCGTCGCGCAGGGCGAGCAGCCGACCCACGGCCGCGTCATCGGGCGCGATGCGCTCGACCAGCAGCTCGATCCTGGCGCCACAGAGCAGGCGGATGTCCGGCCAAGGGCTGCCGGTCCCGTAGACCAGCCGCCGCGGCTCGCCGTCGGCGAGCACAGCCTGCGCGTGGCCGACCACGTCAGCCTCGAGGCATCCGCCCGAAAGGAAGCCGCTCAGCAGCCCCTCGCCGATCACCATCTGTGTGCCGACAGGCCTTGGGCCGCCGCCGTCGAGGGCGACGATGGTGGCGAGGGCGCACGGCTTGCCGGCCCCGCGCGCCGCCTGCAAAGCAGGCCGGGCGTCGTCGCCGAGGCCGAACAAGGGCCAGTCCGGAAGCGTCTCTGGGAGCATCTCGCTCATCTGGGACCGCTTAACCTCCGATCAACCGCTCCGATACCGGTTCTTAAAGGTGTCGCGTGCACCATCCCGCCAATGTGCATCAAGCGCAAAGAGATGGTGGGCGCGTAATGAGAGCCTCGCTCCACAAGCTGGGCCTGGGTGCGGCGCAGTTCCCGACCGGCGGCAGCCTGCGCGGCCGCCCGCCCGAGGCGGAAGTGCGCGACATGCTGAACTGCGCGGTCCGGGCCGACCTCGGCTTCCTCGACGCCGGCGCCTGCTCGGCCGCGGCCGAGGCGATGGTCGGGACGCACCTGCCGCGCCCGGCGACGATGGGCGTGCTGGTCAAGTCGGTGCGCGGCGACCGCGGGCCTGACCACGTCGAGGCCGAAGCGCGCGCCTCGCTGGCGCGCCTGAAGCTGACCAAGGCGCGCGCCATCATCGTGCAGAGCGCCAGCGATCTTTTCGCTCCGTCCGGCGCCGCGCTGTGGGACCGGCTCAAGATGCTGCGCGACGAAGGCCTGTTCGACCAGATTGGAGTCTGCGCCTACGCCTCCGACGATCCCGCGGGCCTGGCCCGGCGCTTCAAACCCGACATCGTCCAGGCGCCGGCTTCGCTGCTCGATCAGCGCCTGCTGCTCGATGGCAGCCTGATGACCGTGCGCGAGATGGGCGTCGAGGTGCACCTGCGCTCGATCTTCCTCAACGGTCTCCTGTTCCTGCCGCCGGACCGCGTGCCAGCGCAGCTGAAGGGCGCCGCGGGGCGTCTCTCGCGCGCCCGCCGCATGATCGCCGAAGGCCGTTCCGATCCGCTACAGGCGGCGCTCGGCTTCGCCCTCTCGCGGCCCGAGGCCGACGCCGTGATCGTCGGGGCCGGCTCGGCCGCCGAGCTTTCTGCGGTGATCGCCGCCGCCGCCAGCCCGCCGCCCGATCTCGACTGGGACGAGATGGCGCTGGACGATCCCGCCGCTGTCGACGCCCACCGCTGGGCCGCCGCCTGATCCGCCTCGCGGCGCTTCGCCGCGGCCGCTAGAACGGTCGCGTGGATCTATCCGAGCTCAATCCCGACTTCGCCGCGCGCCTGGCCAGGCGCAAGCCGTTGCATGACGTCGAGGTGACGTGGCCGGCGATGCGCCTTCGCCAGCGCACCTACATCGGCAAGATCGCCTGCCCGATCGAGCTGGCCAGCTCGGCGCGCGCCGTCGTCTTCAAGCAGTCGCACGTCGTCGTCGTGCTTCAGACGGACGGAAGTCGGCATATCGAACCCGGCGGCCGCATCGAGCGCGGCGAGACCGTCGAAGCCGCCGTGCGGCGCGAACTGGTCGAAGAGACCGGTTGGCGTGTCGGCGCACTCATCCCGCTGGGCCTGCACCACTTCACCCCGCTCGGCGTTGCAGCGACCATCGACTTCGTGCAACCGCTGTTCGTCGCCGAGGCGCTGTACTACGAGCGCGCCGGCCGGGACCTGACCCAGATCGAGAAGGGCTCGCGCCTGACGCCGATCGCGCAGGCGCTGAAGGAGCTGCCGGCGCAGCAGGCGAAGCTGCTGCGCGCGGCGATCCGGCGGCGCGCTTAGCTCATGCAATCTCCCGCGCGCTCTCGTCGGCGAAGAAGATGTCGTCGGCGTGGTCGGCGACGTCCTGCGCAGTCCAGGGCGCGGTCGGGGAGAAGCCCTTGGTCTGCAGCATCTTGATCTCACGCACGCCGCGGGAGGAGACGCTCAGCACCTTGCCGGTCTGATCGCCCGAGAGGCCGGAGACCATGTAGAGCACGCCGGGGGCGATCCGCTCGGGCAGGCTCATCGGGTCCGGCTCGCGATCGCGCCGGCCGGGCAGGTCGGAGGTCATGCGGGTGTAGGCGCCAGGCGCGAGCGCCCACAGGCGGATGCCGTGCTTGCGGCCTTCGAGGGTGAGCACGCGCATGAAGCCATAGAGTCCGGCCTTGGCCGCGCCGTAGTTGGCCTGGCCGAAGTTGCCGAACAGGCCGGAGCCCGACGAGGTCATCACGATCACGCCGCCGCCGTTGGCCTTCATCCATTCCCACACCGGCTTGGTGACGCAGTAGGCGCCCTTCAGGTGGACGCGCACGACGGCGTCCCATTCGTCCTCGCTCATGTTGCTGAAGGTGCGGTCGCGCAGGATGCCGGCGTTGTTCACCAGGATGTTGGCGGCGCCGAAGTTGTCCATCGCGCACTGGAAGATCCGCTGGCCGCCCTCCGGCGTCGAGACGTCGTCGCCGTTGGCGACCGCGACGCCGCCTGCGGCGTTGATCTCGTCGGCCACCTTCTGCGCGGCGCTGAGGCTGGCGCCCGTGCCGTCGCGCGCGCCGCCGAGGTCGTTGACCACCACCTTCGCGCCTTCCTTCGCGAACAGTCGACACTCGGCCTCCCCGATGCCGTTGCCGCCGCCGGTGACGATGGCGACCTTCCCGTCGAGCAATCCCATCTGAAATCCTCCATGATCAAAGTCGCGATCTTCCCGCCGCGGCCTCTGCAGCGTCAACGGCGCGCCCGGAAGAAATCCTGAAGCAGCGCCGCGCTCTCGTCCGCCAGGAGGCCGCTCTCGACCTGCGGGCGCCAGTGACAGGTCGGTTGGTCGAAGAAGCGGGGGCCGGAGACGACCGCGCCGCCCTTCTCGTCGGTCGCGCCGAAGACGAGCCGGCCGATGCGGGCGTGGCTGATCGCCCCGGCGCACATCGCGCATGGCTCGAGCGTGACGAAGAGCGAGAGCCCGGTTAGGCGATAGTTGCCGCGCCGCTCGGCGGCCTCGCGCAGCGCCAGGATCTCGGCGTGCGCAGAGGGGTCGTGGCGGCCGATCGGGCTGTTGCCGGCCCGGCCCACGACCTCGCCGGTCGCGGGGTCGACGACGACGGCCCCGATCGGCGCCTCGCCCCGCGCGGCGGCCGCTTGCGCCTCTTCCAGCGCGATGCGCATGGTCGACTCGTCATGGCTCATGAGGACGACGCAAGCGCCGGCGACGCGCCCGGTCAAGCCGGAGAGCGGATCGCCAAGGTGCTGGCGAGGGCAGGCGTCGCCTCGCGCCGCGACGTCGAGCGGCTGATCGCGTCCGGCCGCGTGGCCGTGAACGGCGAGACGCTGACGGCGCCGGGCGTGCGCGTAACTTCGGCGGACCGGGTCACGCTCGACGGGCGGCCGGTCGCCGCAGCCGAGCCGACGCGGCTCTTCCGCTACCACAAGCCGCCGGGGCTGGTGACCACGCACCGCGACCCGCAGGGCCGCCCGACGGTGTTCGAGGCGTTGCCCGACGGCCTGCCGCGGCTGATCTCGGTCGGCCGGCTCGATCTCAATTCCGAAGGGCTGTTGCTGCTCACCAACGACGGCGAGCTGGCGCGGCGGCTGGAGTTGCCGGCGACGGGGCTGAGGCGTCGCTACCGGGCGCGGGCGCGCGGCCGCGTCGATCCGGCGGCTCTGGCGGCGCTGAGAGACGGGATCACGGTCGCGGGGGTCCGCTATGGCCCGATCGAGGCGGAGGTCGAGCCGGGCCATGAGGACGCGGGCGCCAACCGCTGGCTCCGGCTCACGCTGACCGAGGGCAAGAACCGCGAGGTCCGCAGGGTGCTGGAGGCCCTGGGCCTGACGGTCAACCGGCTGATCCGCATCGCCTATGGTCCCTACGAGCTGGGCGACTTGGCGCGGGGCGAAGTCGAGGAACTCCCGTCCCCAACGAGGGGGGGAGTCGAGGGCGGCGGGCGCTCGATCAAGCGCTCGGCCCGATCCGGTGTGGCCAAGCCTCAGTCTGCCAGTCGCCCTGAGAAACCCCGACCCCAGGCTCCTCGCCTCGAGGGGGAGGGGAGGAAGGGCTGGGCGAAGGCGAAGCCCAGGCCCAGGCCTAGGCCGAAGCCTAAGCCTGCTCGGCCCGCGCCGGCGGGCGGGCCGCGCGCAGGGCCTCGCGGGCCGAAGCGGTCCGCATCACCTGGCCGAACGAGCGGCGCTCGTCCGCCAGGCCCTCGGCGAGGGGGCGGTCCAAAGCGGCGCGGGTGAGGCGTTTGGCGAAGGCGAGACCTTCGGCCGGGCGCTCCGCGAGCTCCGCGGCGATGTCGAGCGCGCGGGCCAGCGGGTTGATCGCCACCTCGTTCACGAGCCCCATCTGCGCCGCCGACGGACCGTCGACCACGCGGCCGCGCAGGATGAATTCGACCGCCCGCGCCTCCCCGATCACCCGCGGCAGCCGCTGGGTGCCGCCGCCGCCGGGGAATATCCCGACGCGGGTCTCGGGCAGCCCGATCGACGTCACGTCCTGGCCGGCGATGCGGATGTCGCAGGCGAGCGAAAGTTCGAACCCGCCGCCCATGCAGAGGCCGTTGATCGCGGCGATGACCGGCTTGTCGGCGGCTGCGATCAGGTCTGTCAGCCCAAGGAATCCGCGCGGCCGGTCCTCTGCCTGTGGCGGAGGCGGCGGGGCCGAGGCGTTCTCCAGCGCGTCGCTCGCGGTGGAAAGCTCGCCGACATCGTAGTGGCGGATGAAGACGTCCGGCATGCCGCCGGTGACCACGATGACCCGCACCGACGCGTCGGCCACCAGTGCGGTCATCGCGTCGAGCATCTCGCCCGCGCCCGCCGCCGTCATCGTGCCGAGCGGCGGATTGGCGTAGGCGACGACGGCGACCGCGCCCCGCCGTTCTGTGGTGACGAGGGACATAGGCTCTCCTGCGGACAGTTCAGGAGAGAGTCTGCGCCGTCCGCTCTATCGGCACAATCTCGGCTGCGTCGGCGCCGGTCAGGCGACGCAGCGGCGGCCAGCGGGCGACGATCTCGGCCATGATGACGTAGCTCGCGAACAGGAACGCGTCCTGGAACATCGCGTCGGCCGTCAGGCCGCCGGTCGCGGCGGGCTTCAGCGACAGGGGCTGAATGAAGAGCACGATCAGAATGTTGTTGGCCGCGTGCGCACCGGTCGAGAACTCGATGCCGCCCAGCCGCAGCGTCATGTAGACGAAGCCGGCCCCCATCAGCGCGCGGGTCAGGAACGCGTCCGGCGCGAACTCGCCGTGCACGGCGGAGAACAGCACGCCGTTCACCGCCATCAGGAAGATCGGGTTGCGGCTCAGCGCCGCGCTCTCGCGCAGCAGCCAGCCGCGGAACACCACTTCCTCCGCCGCCGCGGCCGGGATCAGGAGCGCAACGCAGGCGGCGGCGTAGCCGAGGCGGGTCGGCCAGTCTTTCGAAAGCGACAGGACCGGCGCGGGGGTGGCGTGGGGGTCGAGCAGCTGGCCGGCGGCGACGAGCGGGCCGATGATCGCGAACGACATGGCAAGACCGGTCCCGAGCAGGCCCCAGCGGATCCTCGGCGCGACGGTGACGTAGCCGAGCGGCCGCCGACCGCCGATCAGCGCCGCCATCGCGATGAACGTCGCCGCCCACGGGGCGTTGGTGGCGGTCGCGAGCGTCAGCAGCACCAGCGCGCTCTGGACGCTGGCGCCGTTCGCGCCGACGAGGGCTGTCACATGCTGCGGCAGACCGCCTACCCCGCCGCTGAGCGCGCCGGTGGCGGCCGCGAACGCCAGCAGGGCGGCGATTCCGCAGGTCAGCCCGACGATCACGCCGCCAAGCCCGCCGGCGACGACCGTCGCCAACACGCGCAGGAAGCTGCGTTCGCGCCCGCTCAGATCGGCGATGAAAGCCGATTGGGACAGTCGGGGCGCGCCGAGGCTCATCGTCTGCTCATTTGATAGGCCGCCCCTTCATCCGCTAGAGACCCTTGCCGTTGGAAGGACTTTTCCATGCGGATCGTTGCCGGGACCTTTCGCGGCCGGCCGCTTGTGGCGCCGAAGGGACAGTCCACCCGGCCGACCGCCGACCGCGCGCGGCAGGCGATCTTCAACGTGCTCGAACACGCGGCCTGGTCGCCGGGTATCGATGGCCGTCGAGTGATCGACGCGTTCGCCGGCTCGGGCGCGCTCGGCTTCGAGGCGCTCTCGCGCGGCGCGGCGACCTGTCTCTTCATCGACCGTGCGGAGACGGCGCGCGGGGCGATCGACGCCAACGCCGCCGCGCTTGGCGTCGCCGACCGCATACGGATCGATCGCCGCGACGCGCTGACGCTCGGCCCACGACCGGCCGCCGAGGCGCCGTTCGACCTCGCGTTCCTCGATCCCCCTTACGGACAGGCGCTCGGGGAGGCGGCGGCGGCGCGGCTGGCCGCCGGCGGCTGGCTCGCGGAGGGCGCCGTCGTCGTGCTTGAACGCGGCGCGGGCGACGGGGCGCCGGTTCCCGGCGGGTTCGAGCGGCTGGACGAGCGGACCTGGGGCGCGGCGCGGGTGACGTTCCTCAGACCGACGGCAGCGTGGCGATAGCGTTCCGCGGTCGAGTTGCAGGCGCAGCCGACTTGCCCCCGAGGGGTGATTCGCTCTACCGGCCGCCCGCAGCGTTCTGACCAGCCGCAGTCGCCGCGTCCAGCCTGCGATTCGGGCCGCAAGTTTTTGATAACAGCGTCAAAGTTCGCCCTGAGCAGGCCCCGGCAGTCGCCGGTTGACGTGGCGTACCCTGTCTTCGAGGGTGGGTATTGACGGGCGCGGGAAAAAAGGCTCAGCCTCCTTGTCAAGGGGAGCAACAAGCTTCCCAGAAAATAAGAAGAAAGTTCCCTTAGGTAACTTCTTCAGGGAGGCGAAATTGAAACAGCGTATCCTCATGCTGTCGTGCGCAGCATGCGCGCTCACCGTGTCGGGGGGCTTGGCCAGGGCCGCGACGGCCACAGCTCAGGCTCAGTCGGAAGCCGCAGGCGCCACCAACGTCGGCGAAATCGTCGTCACCGCCGAAAAGCGCGAACAGAACCTGCAGACCGTGCCGATCGCGATCAGCGCGTTCACGGCGGAGAAGCGCGACACGATCGGGATCAACTCGATCCAGGATATGACGAACTTCACGCCTGGCCTGACCTATTCCACATCGACCGACCGCATCACGCTGCGCGGCGTCGGTCGGACGACCAACGTGCTGTCGGCCGACGCGCCGGTGGCGAACTACGACGACGGCCTCTA
>DATKMZ010000052.1:0-5357 GCA_035541575.1 Caulobacteraceae bacterium
GCCTGCTTGTCGATGTCGCCCTGGTTGACCAGAGAGAAGCCGATCCGCCAGAGCGCGTCGGTCAGCTTGCCGATCGGCCAGCCGGCCGGGACCCAGACGCTCTGGCCGTCCGCCGCGGGCGCGAGCTCGCCCTCGAGGTCCAGCAGCGAGAGCAGCAGGCCGTCGGTGGCGCAGAGCGGCATGAACGAGTGCCCGGCGCCCACGACGCGCACCTTCTCGGCGCCCGCTACGAGCGTCTGCAGCACCTCGATCGTCCGCGGCCGCTCGACCGCCATCGGCTGCGCCTCGACGCTACCCGACCAGTTCCGCCACTCCGCCACGCCGAAGGCTCCCTTGCTGCCGTTCACGTCCGGTAGAGCCTAGGATGGCACAAGCAAAGGCCTGGATGAGAGGGGGCGAGCGTGGCCGGCGCGAACGACGATCTGACCGGGGTCTGGGACGGGGAATACAGCTATCCCCGCGGGCTCAAGCCGACGCCGTTCACCGCCGTGATCCTCGACCTCGGCGGATCGATCTCGGGCTCGATCCACGAGACGCCGCCCGACGGACCCGGCGCCGGCCGGCAGCGCTCGGCCCTGCTCGAGGGGACGCGCGGCGGGCGCCAGGTCGCCTTCGTCAAGACCTACGAGCACGCGAAGGGCTCGATCCGCAACCCGGTCCGCTACGAGGGCCGGCTCGACGCCGAAGGGCTGCAGATCACCGGAGCCTGGTCGATTCCCGGCAACTGGTCCGGCCGCTTCGTGATGCGCCGCCCCGAGCGGGCGGCCGAGAAAGCCGAGGAACGGCGCGCGGCGCTCGTCCCGGCGGACTGGTCTCTCTCCAGCTCATCCCGGCTTGCGTCGGGCTGAGCTGGATAGGAGGGTGAGGGCGAAACGGGAGGTTCGCCGGATGATCGAATTCTTCTTCGACTGCTCGAGCCCGTGGACCTACCTCGCGTTCCACAACATCCAGCCGCTCGCGGCGGAGTTCGGCGAGGCGATCGAGTGGCGGCCGATCCTGGTCGGCGGGATCTTCAACACCGTCAACCCGAGCGTCTATGAGGGCCGCGCCAATCCGGTGCCGGCCAAGGCGCGCTATTCCGGCAAGGACCTGCAGGACTGGGCGCGAGTGGCGGGGCTGAAGATCAAGATGCCGCCGACGGTGTTCCCGGTGAACAGCGTCAAGGCGATGCGGATCTGCCTGGTGCTGCTGCCGCAAGGCCGGCTGGTCGAGTTCGCCCGCGCGGTGTTCGAGACCTACTGGGGCGACGACGCCGACATCTCGCAGGACGAGGTGCTGCGCGGAATCTGCGCGAAGCTGGGGCTCGATGCGGAGGCGCTGCTGGCCGCGCAGGCCGAGCCGACGATCAAGGACCAGCTGCGCGCCAACACCGACGAGGTGATGAGGCGCGGCGGCTTCGGCTCGCCGACGATCTTCGTCGAAGGGACCGACATGTACTTCGGCAACGACCGCCTGCCGCTCGTCCGCGCGGCGCTGGCGCGGGCGAAGGCTGCGCAGCCGGCGTAGTGCGTGGTTCGAGACGCGCTCACGGCGCTCCCTCGTCATCCCGAGGAGTCCGCGCAAGCCGTGCGTCTCGAAGGACGCGCGCCCTCAGGAACTCTGGTTTGGCGTGGCCACGCGGCAGGTCGTAAGAAGCGGCTTTCTTAGAAGCTTTCATTCGGGACTTTGAACGATGGATATGCCTGTCCGCGCCGCGACGCGGGCGAGTTTCGAGATCACGGTCAACGGGGAGGCGCGGCGAGTCGAGGTCGACCTGCGCACCACCTTGCTCGATCTCCTGCGCGAGCACCTGGGGCTCACCGGGACCAAGAAGGGCTGCGACCACGGCCAGTGCGGCGCCTGTACGGTGCTGGTCGGGAACCGGCGGATCAACGCGTGCCTGTCGCTCGCCATCATGCACGAAGGCGAGAGCGTCACGACGATCGAAGGCGTCGGCCTGCCGGGCGCCCTGCACCCGATGCAGGTCGCCTTCCTCGACCGCGACGCGTTTCAGTGCGGCTACTGCACGCCCGGCCAGATCTGCTCGTCGCTCGGGATGCTGGCCGAAGTGGCCCGCGGAGAGCCGAGTGAGGTCACCGGCGACCTCGCCGCCGAGACCATTCCGCTGACGGACGAAGAGATCCGTGAGCGGATGAGTGGCAACATCTGCCGCTGCTCGGCCTATCCGCAGATCCGCGAGGCGATCCGCGACGTGGCGGGGGCGCCGGCATGAGGCCGTTCAGCTACGAGCGCGCCGAGAGCGCCGCAGCCGCGGCGAAGGCCGCGGCGCAGACGCCGGGCGCGAGGTTCCTCGCCGGCGGCACCAACCTGCTCGATCTGATGAAGCTCGAGATCGAGCGTCCCGAGCACCTGATCGACGTCGGCCGCCTGCCGCTGGCCGACATCGGCGAGACGGCGGACGGGGGGCTGCGCATCGGCGCGATGGCCACGAACAGCGCCGCGGCGTCCGACCGGCGGGTCCGCACGCGCTATCCGGTGCTGACCCACGCCATTGTCGCCGGCGCCTCGGCGCAACTGCGCAACAAGGCGACAATCGGCGGCAACCTGCTGCAGCGCACGCGCTGCCAGTACTTCTACGACCCGGCCAAGCCCTGCAACAAACGCGAGCCGGGAGCGGGCTGCAGCGCGCTCGGCGGCGACGCCCGCGGCAACGCGATCCTGGGCGCGAGCGAGGCCTGCGTCGCCACCCACCCGTCGGACATGGCCGTCGCGCTTTCGGTCCTGGAGGCGAAGGTCGAGACGGTGACGCCGGGCGGCGAGGTCCGCACCTGGGGGATCGACGAGGTGCACCGACTCCCGGGCGATACGCCGCACATCGAAACCAACCTGGCGCCGGGCGAGCTGGTCACCGCCGTCGTGCTGCCGCAGCCGCCCAAGGGCCGGCAGGAGTACCGCAAGGTGCGCGACCGCGCGTCCTACGCCGGCGGGCTCTTCAGCCTGGCGCTCGCGGGCGAGCGGCTGGCGCTGGGCGCGGTGGCGCTGAAGCCCTGGCGCGCGGGCAGGGCCGAGGCGGCGCTCGTCGGCGGGGCCTCGCCCGCCGAGGCGGCTGAGGCCGAGCTCGGCGCCGCGCAGGGCGGCCACCGCAACGCCTTCAAGATCACCCTGGCGCGGCGCGTGATCGCCGCAGCGCTGGAAGGGACGCCCTATCGATGACCACTGTCGCCGACTACGCCAAGCCGAACCCGATCCACCAGAACCGCCAGGGCATCATCGGCCGCGCGGTCGACCGCTACGAAGGCCCGCTGAAGGTCTCCGGCACGGCGCCTTACGCCTACGAGGTGAAACCGCCGAGCCCGCCGATGTACGGCGTGCTCGTCGGCGCCGAGATCGGCTGCGGCGAGGTGATCGCGGTCGACGATGCGGCGGCCGCGGCCGCGCCGGGCGTCGCGCTGGTCTGGCACCCGTTCAACGCGCCGCCCCATCAGGGTGCGAGGGGCGCGAAGATCTACGTGCAGAGCCTGGCCGGCGCCGAGCCGGTGTTCGCCTCGAAGGCGGTGACCTACTTCGGCCAGCCGGTCGCGCTCGTGGTCGCCGACACGCTGGAGAACGCCAGCGCCGCCGCCCGGCTGGTGCGCCTCAGCTACAACGAGGCGGCCGAGCGCGACTACGTGTTCGATCCGGCGAAGGCGGGCCCGGCGCGCGGCGACCAGGAGAGCCGGGTCGGCGACTTCGAGGCCGCGTTCGCCGCCGCGCCGGTGAAGGTCGACGAGACCTACACCACGCCGATCCAGAACCACTGCCAGATGGAGCCCTGCGCCACCACCGCCTGGTGGGAGGACGACAAGGTGGTCGTCCATGCCTCGATCCAGATGATCAAACAGCCGCAGCATCTGCTGGCCGAGACGCTGATGATCGACCGCAAGAACGTGCGCCTGCTCTCGCGCTACATCGGCGGCGGCTTCGGCGGGAAAGGTTCGGTCTACGAGGACTTCGCGCTGGCCGCGCTGGCCGCGCGCGACCTCGGCCGGCCGGTGAAGATCGCGCTGACCCGTCAGCAGATGTTCAACGCCACTGTCCACCGGCCGGCGACCGTCCAGCGCGTGCGGCTGGGCGCGACGACCGACGGGCGGCTCACCGCATTCGCGCTCGAGGCGACGACCCACGCCGCGCGCGGCGAGCCGTTTCTGGAGCGCGCCGCGGCCTTCTCGCGCTCGCTCTACGCCGCGCCCAACCGCCTGACCGGCCACAAGCTGCAGCTGCTCGACATCGCGGTCGCCAGCGCCATGCGCGCCCCGGGCGAGGCGGTCGGCATGCTGAGCCTCGAAGAGGCGATGGACGAGCTGGCCGAGAAGCTGGGTCTCGATCCGATCGAGCTTCGCCTGCGCAACGAGCCCGACCGGCACCCCGAGACCGGCCAGCCGTTCTCGGTGCGCCAGCTGGTCGAATGCATGAAAGACGGCGCCGCGCGGTTCGGCTGGGAGAAGCGCAATCCGAAGCCCGGCCAGATGCGCGACGGGCGCTGGCTGGTCGGCCTGGGGATGGCGACCGCGATCCGCGGCAACTTCATGCTGCCGGCCAAGGCCTCGATGCGCGCCGAGGCCGACGGCACGATCCGGCTGCAGCAGGGCATGACCGACATCGGCACCGGCAGCTACACGATCCTGGCGCAGATCACCGCCGAGACCATGGGCGTGCCGCTGGAGAAGGTGGTGGTCGAGATCGGCGATTCCGGCTTCTCGCCGGCGCCGGGCTCGGGCGGCCAGTTCGGCGCGGCCTCGGCCGGCTCGGGCGCGCTCGCCGGCGGCATGGCGCTTCGGGCCAAGCTCGCCGACCTGGCCATCGCCGACCCGGCCTCGCCGCTCTACGGCGCCTCGGCGGCGGCGGTCGACTTTCGCGACGGGCTGATCGCGGTCGAGAACCGCTCCGAGACCATCGCCTCGCTGGTCCAGCGGCTTTCGCCGGCCGGGATCGAGGTCGAGGGGGCCTCGGCGCCGGCCGGAGACGCGCGCGACTACGCCAGCCACTCCTACGGCGCCCACTTCGCCGAGGTCGGCGTCGATCCGATCACCGGCGAGGTGCGCCTGCGTCGCATGCTGGGCGCGTTCGCTTGCGGCCGCATCCTCAACGAGAAGACCGCCCGCAGCCAGATCACCGGCGGGATGATCTGGGGCGTCGGCACGGCGCTGACCGAGCAGAATCGGGTCGATCCGCGCTACGGCAGCCTGGTGGCGCAGGATCTGGCGACCTACCTCGCGCCGGTGCATGCCGACATCGCCAATCTCGACGCTTACTTCCTGCCCGAGGTCGACGACAAGGCGAACCCGCTGGGCATCAAAGGCGTCGGGGAGGCCGGCATCTGCGGCGCCGGCGCGGCGATCGCCAACGCGGTCTACAACGCCTGCGGCGCCCGGGTCCGC
>DATKMZ010000053.1:0-3993 GCA_035541575.1 Caulobacteraceae bacterium
GTGCCAGACCGAGCGGTTGTCCCAGAAGGCGACCGAGCCTGTCGACCAGCTGAAGCGGCAGGTGAACGCCTCGTAGCGCGCGTGCTGGAACAGGAAGTCGAGCAGCGGCTTCGACTCCCGCGCCGTCCAGCCCTCGATCCGCACCGTGAACGCCGGGTTGACATAGAGCGCCTTGCGCCCGGTCTCCGGGTGGACCAGCACGACCGGGTGGGTGAACTCGCCGACCGCGCCTTCCGCCTCGGCCACCGCCATCGACTTGCGCTTCTGCGCCGAATGCCCCTGCGCCGAGTATTCGCGGGCGGCCGAGTGCACCGCGTTGAGGCCCTCGAGCGTCCGCTTCAGGCCGGGCGAGAGCGCTTCGTATGCGGCGGCCTGGCTCGCGAACAAGGTGTCGCCGCCCCAGGCCGGGACCTCGACCGCATAGAGGATCGACCCGATCGAGGGCTTGGGCAGGAAGCTCATGTCCGAGTGCCAGCCGCCGCCGAAGTTCACCCGGTCCTCGGGCTCCTTGATGATCTCCATCACCTCGGGGTGGTCCGCCATGCCCGCCACGTAGGGGTGGATGTTCAGCGGCCCGAACCGGCGGCCCAGCGCCACCTGCTGCGCTGGCGTCAGGCGCTGGTCGCGGAAGAAGATCACCTGGTGCTCGACGAACGCCTGGCGGATCTGGCGAACGGTCTCGTCAGCCAGGTCCTGCGCGAGATCGACGCCTGCGATCTCGGCTCCGAGAGCGCCCGCGACGCGGCGGACATCCAGCTTGGCGCCGGCCATGCGGCTCTCCTCCTTGCCTGACGGCCCTCCATAGCGCGTGTTGGGCCGCCCGTCGCTGCGGCTTGGTGCGATGTGCTCTTGACTGACCTGGGATCAAGGTCGCGAACAAGGCCCGACAACGAGATGAGGACGACGCCGTGCACGATCTGATCATCAAGGACGGCCTGATTGTCGACGGGACCGGCGCGCCGGCGTTCCGGGGCGACGTCGCGGTCAAGGACGGGCGCATCGTCGAAGTCGGCGAGGTCTCGGGCGCGGCGCGCCGGACGATCGACGCCGAGGGCCAGGTGGTCACGCCCGGCTTCGTCGACATCCACACCCACTATGACGGCCAGGTGTCGTGGGACAGCGTGCTGGCGCCGTCGTCGATCCACGGGGTGACGTCGGTGGCCATGGGCAACTGCGGCGTGGGCTTCGCGCCGGCCAGGCCCGACAAGCACGACTGGCTGATCCGCCTGCTGGAAGGCGTCGAGGACATCCCGGGCACTGCGTTGGCCGAGGGCCTGACCTGGGACTGGGAGAGCTTTCCGGACTATCTGAATGCGCTCTCGCGGCGGCGGTACACGATGGACGTGGCCGCGCACATGCCGCACGCGGCGCTTCGCGCCTACGTCATGGGCGAACGCGGCGCCGACCACACGGCCGCGCCGACCGACGCCGAGATCGAGCGGATGAGCGCACTCACCGAAGAGGCGCTGGACGCGGGCGCGGTCGGCTTTTCCACCTCGCGCACCTACGTCCACCGCAGCCGCGACGGCCAGAACATCGGCACGCTCACGGCTTCCGAGGCCGAGCTCAAGGGCATCGCCGGCGCGCTGAAGCGGGCGGGCCGCGGCGTCATCCAGCTGATCTCCGACGCCTACCTCACCGCCGACGACGACTTCGCCGCCGCCGAGCTGCGTCTGATCCGCGGCCTGGCCGAGACCACCGGCCGGCGGCTGTCGTTCACGGTGCAGCAGACCGACGAGGCGCCCGACCGCTGGCGCGGCATCTTCCGCGAGATCGACGCCATGGTCGCCGACGGTCTCGACGTGCGCGCCCAGGTCGCCCCGCGGCCGGTCGGCGCAATGCTGAGCTTCGCCTCGACCACCAATCCCTTCATCGTCACCCCCACCTACCGCGAGATCAACGCGAATGGCGTCGAGAGCCGCCTGCGCCATCTGGCCGACGCCCAGGTGCGCGAACGGATCCTCGCCGAGCACGGCGCGGTCAAACTGAGCGGCTTCGGCGCCCTGCTGACCGGCGGATTCGAGCGCATGTTCCGGATGACCGACCCGGTCGACTACGAGCCGGGTCCAGAGGCCTCGATCGCGGCCGAAGCGGCGCGCACCAACAAGACGCCGGCGGCGCACTGCTACGACGTGATGATGGAGGAGGGCGGGCGGCGGATCCTCTACATGCCGCTGATCAACTACGCCCGCGGCAACCTCGACGACGTCTACGGCATGATGCAGGAAGCCCGCATCCTCTACGGCCTCTCGGACGGCGGCGCGCACTGCGGCACGATCAGCGACGCATCGTTCCCGACCACGACGATCGCGCTCTGGTCCAAGGGCAGCAAGACGGGGCGGCGCTTCCCGGTCGAGACGCTCGTCCACGGCTACACCCAGCGCAACGCGCGGCACGTCGGCTGGCGCGACCGCGGCGTCGTCGCGCCCGGCTACCTCGCCGACCTCAACGTCATCGACCTCGAGCACCTGACCCTGTCGCCGCCGGAGATCACGCACGACCTGCCGGCCGGCGGGACCCGGCTGGTGCAGAAGGCCAAGGGCTATCGCTGGACGATCAAGTCGGGCGAGGTGACGTTCGAGGGCGGCGAGTGGACCGGCGCGGCGCCGGGCGGCCTGATCCGCGGCGAGACCGCGCTCTAACAGAAGAGGGAAGCGTCTCATGACCACGTCGCGCGAGATACGCCTGAAGAGCCGCCCGAGCGGGCTGCCGACGGCCGGCAACTTCGAGATGGTGACGGTCGACCTGCCCGATCCGGCGCCTGGCCAGGTGCAGGTGCGCAACACCTGGATGACGGTTGACCCGTACATGCGCGGCCGCATGAACGACGTGCAGAGCTACACGCCGCCGTTCCAGCTCGGCCAGGCGATGCAGGGCGGCGCGGTGGGCGAGGTGATCGCCTCCAACGACCCGGCGCTCAAGTCCGGCGATCTCGTGCAGAGCTTCTTCGGCTGGCGCGAGGCGTTCAACGCGCCGGCGGCCGCGGTGCAGAAGCTGGAGACGCATGGCCTGCCGCCGCAGGCGTTCCTCGGCTACGCCGGGATGCCGGGCCTCACCGCCTACGTCGGTCTGGTGCGCATCGCCGAGATGAAGGACGGTGACGTCGTGTTCGTCTCCGGCGCGGCCGGCGCGGTGGGGTCGGTCGCCTGTCAGATCGCCAAGCTGAAAGGCCATACGGTGATCGGCTCGGCCGGCGGGCCGCAGAAGACCGCGTTCCTGAAGGAGATCGGGGTCGACCACGCGATCGACTACAAGGCCGAGCGCGACCTCACCGCGGCGCTGCTGCGCGCCGCCCCCGACGGCTTCGACGTCTACTTCGAGAACGTCGGCGGCGCGCACATGGAGGCGGCGCTGATGGCGGCCAAGCCCTTCGGCCGCTTCGCGCTCTGCGGAATGATCTCGCAATACAACAACACCGACCTCGGCGAGGGCGTGCGCGGCCTGGTGATGGCGGTGGGCAAAAGCCTGACCCTGCGCGGCTTCATCGTCTCCAACCACGCCGACATGCAGGCCGACTTCGCCCGCGAGCTGGCGGGCTGGGTCGCCGCCGGGAAGTTCAAGAGCCGCGAGACGGTCAAGGAAGGCATCGAGAACGCGCCCGCCGCCTTCCTCGGCCTCTTCTCCGGCGAGAACCTCGGCAAGATGCTGGTGAAGCTGGCCTGAGCCAGGCTCAGGCAGGTTGAAGTCGCACTGAACCGGCCCGCGCGCTGCGGCCCCCTCCGCCGCCTCGCGGTCCCCTCCCCATGGCGGAGGACAGCGGCGTCGGCGCCCCTCTCCTCCCCCGCAGGGAGGGGGACCGCGCCAGTTCCGTCAGGCTATCTATGCGGAGGGCTTGTAGGGCTCGGGCGCTCAAGCGCGTCCAGATCGCTATCGTCTTTCAGCGCCACGCCGGTGAGGCCGAGCCGCCTCGCCTCGCGGATCAGCCAGGCGAGCCGCTTCGCCGCCGCGGCAGGCGGCAGGCCCGCGGGGCGGATATTGGAGACACAGTTGCGG
>DATKMZ010000054.1:0-10491 GCA_035541575.1 Caulobacteraceae bacterium
CGACTTCGATGGCTTGAAAGTCGGCCAGCGGGTGAAGCTGAAGTGGAGCCAGACCGGCGAGGGGAACCCGCCCGTCTTCACCTTCACGCCCGCCTGACACTCTCCTCGGCCGCTCACCGCGCGGTGAGCGGCCAGACCGTGGCGATCAGGGCGAACGCCAGTCCCTGGTGGAACGTCATCTGGCCTCGCTCGCCCCCTCGCCAGGAGGAGAACGAGCGTCGCCGCGATTGGCTGCGTCACACCACCGAGCCGCCGCCGTCGACGAGCAGGACCTGGCCGGTCGTGTAGCCGGCGCGCATCAGGTAGAGGTAGGCCTCGGCCACCTCGTTCGGCTCGCCGATGCGGGCGATCGGCAAGCGCTCGGTCATCCGCCTGAGCTGCGCCTCGCGGCTTTCGGCCGGGATCGAGTTCCAGACGTCGGTGCGGATCGCCCCTGGGCAGACCGCGTTGACGCGGATCGGCGCGAGGTCGACCGCGAGGCCGCGCGTCAGGTGCTCAATGCCGCCCGCCATCGCCGTGGAGATCGGCGTGCCCTTGCGCGGCCGGTGGGCGATCATGCCGTTGGTGAGCGTGATCGAGCCGCCGTCTCGGATCAGCGGCTGCCCGTGCTTGATCGCGGCCAGCGCGCCCCAGTACCGCACGGCGTAGAGCGCGGCGGCGCCGGCGAGGTCGGTCTCGGTGATGGCGCGAGGCGCGCGCATGGCGCCCCAATCTCCAGCCGTGAACACCAGATGGTCGAACGGGCCGACGTCGGCGAAGAAGCCCGCGACGTGGTCCTCGTCGCGGACATTGACCGGCGCGCCCGACGCCCGGTTCCCCAGCTTCCTGGTCGCGGCCTCGACGTTCCCCGCCTGGCTCGATCCGACCACGACCTCAGCCCCGTCGGCGATGGCGCCTTCCGCGACCGCCAGGCCGATGCCGGAGGTGCCGCCGATGATGACGATGCGCTTGCCGTCCAGACCCATGTCGGCCTCCCGTCAGATCGCCACCGGGCGGATGACGACTCCGCATATCTGCGTCGCGCCGCCCGCCACCGGCAGTCCGGCCGCGCGCGCCCGGTCGAGCGCGGCGTGTCCGTCGCGCACCTCGATGTCGAGCCCGACGACCCCCGTCCCGTCGTCGTCGACCGGCGCCACGAAGCGCACGGTTCCGCGCTCGAGCTGGATTTCCAGAGCGTCGCCGCCTGTCTGCGCGCCGCAGTCGAGCAGCTCGCACCAGCGCTCGCAGGCGGCCAGCGGATCGCGCGACTGGATCGTCACCGCCGAGATGCCGAGAGCCGCCTCGGCCGGGTGCTGTCGCCAGTCGCGCCCCGCCGGGGGCCAGTCGCTCATCGGCTCGCGCCAGGCCGCATCGCCCTTGACGCTGTCGATCGACATCAGCACGCCGGCGCAATCGCCGGGATGGAAGTGCGTGTACTGATAGGTCTCGCTCGGGCTCTTGGCGATCACACGCACGCCGGCCTTCTCCAGCCGCGCGCGGTGGGCCAGCGCGTCGGCGTCCTGCAGGATCACCATGTAGCCGGCGTCGCCGCCACGGCGTTGCAGGTAGCGCGCGCCCGAGGCGTCGTCGCGGAACGGCGCCACTACCTCGAGAAACTCGCCGCCGACCGGCATGACGACGTTCCGGAGGCCGAAGATCTCGACGCCTGGATCGCGGAAGCCGACCTGGAGCCCGAACACGGCGCCCAGCTGGTCGGCGATCGGCTGCAACTCGCGGGCGATGAAGGCGATCTGTCTCAGACGCATGACGATCCTCCTGGCTGATGTCGGCTACTCGGCGGTGTCCCGTTCCTCGAGCTCCGCCAGCACTTCGTCCGTATGCTGACCGAGTCGGGGTGGGTGGCGGCGGATGTTGGCGGGGCTGGCGGAATAACGCACCGGCGGGCGCATCACGATATAGGGTCCGGCGTCCGGATGGTGGTGGCGCTCGAAGAAGTCCACAGCGTCGAGGTGCGGATCGTCCGGAAGGTCGTCGAAGCGGTTCATCTTCACGACCGGGATCTGCAGCGGCTTCAGGAGCTCGAGCCACTCGTCCGTGGTGCGCGTGCGCGTCACCTCGTCGACCATCTTGTAGAGCTCGCCGATGTGCGCCGCGCGGGTGCGGAAGTCGGAGAACCGCGGGTCTTTCGACAGGGTCTCGCCCCAGCCGGCGATCTCGAAGAACTGGTCCCATTGCTGGTCGGTGTAGGGCAGCAGGCCGATGTAGCCGTCCTTGGTTGGGAACGGCTTGCGGTTCGGGTTGGCCGAGCGGGTGTAGGACCACTGCCCGGTCGGCGGATCGAACACGTGGCCGAACATGTTCTCGACGAGGTTGAAGCTGACGAGGCACTCCAGCATCGGCACCTCGACGAACTGGCCCTCGCCGGTGCGTTCCTTGTGCAGCAGCGCGGCGGTGATCGCGTTGGCCATGAAGAGGCCGGCGACCTTGTCGGCGGCCAGCGTCGGCAGGTAGCGCGGCGTCGGGTTGCCGTCGGTGCGCGGCAGAAGGTCGGCCAGGCCCGAGCCGGCCTGAATCAGGTCGTCGTAGGCCGGCTCGCCGGCGTAGGGGCCCTCGCGGCCATAGCCGGCGCCGTGGCAGTAGACGATATCGGGCTTGACCTGTTTCACGGCGTCATAGTCGAGGCCGAGCCGCTTCATCCCTTCGTAGCGGACGGAGCTGGCGAAGACGTCGCAGGTCTTGATCAGCCGTCGCAGGTGCGCGGCCGCCTTCTCCTCGCGCAGGTCGAGCAGCACCGAGCGCTTGTTGCGGTTGATGGTCAGGAAGATGGGCCCAAGATCGGTGGGGCAGCCCTCGGGCAAGGCGCCCGTCCAGCGCATGATGTCGCCGCCGCCGCCGCGCCGACCGCCTGGGAACTCGACCTTGATCACGTCGGCCCCGAGGTCGCCCAGCATCTGCGTGGCGTAGGCGCCGAAGACGACGCTCGTCATGTCGAGGATCCGCACGCCCTTCAGCGGGCCTGTGGCCTCGCCGGCCAGCTTCGCGTCCTTGGCGGCCATCTCGCCTCCCTTTTCCCTCGCTTCTACGCCGCGACCGCCCCGCCCGCCAACCGACCGCTAGGGCGCCGTAGCGGCGCCTTCGGCAGAACTTCCGGCGCGGGGTGCGCGCGCCGAAAGGCGGTGCTAGGAGGTCGGGAAGGGAAGGAAGCGAGATGGATTTCGAGGTCGCTGAAGAGCACCGGATGCTCAAGGACCTCGTCGCGAACTTCGTGCGCGACGAACTCTTGCCGCTCGAGGCGGGCGTGCTGGCGCGGGAAGCCGAAGGCAAGGGCCTCGGCCTCGGCGAGGCCGACCATGCGCGGCTCGACAAGGTGTCCAAGGAGCTCGGCCTCTGGGGCCTCGATGCGCCCGAAGACATCGGCGGCGCCGACCTGCCGAACGTCGCCATGGTCGGGGTCGAGGAGGAGATCGGCAAGACCGTCACGCCCTACACCCTGCCGCCGGACTCGCCGAATCTTCGGATGCTGATGGCGACGGTGAACGAGC
This sequence comes from Caulobacteraceae bacterium, assembly GCA_035541575.1. Classification (GTDB taxonomy): domain Bacteria; phylum Pseudomonadota; class Alphaproteobacteria; order Caulobacterales; family Caulobacteraceae; genus Acaudatibacter. The sequence continues at coordinate 3,483 of DATKMZ010000054.1, forward strand.
GCCAGCGCGCGCTCTATCTCGAGCCCTACGTGCGCGGGGAGACGGTCTCGGCGATCGGCATCTCCGAGCCCGGCGCCGGGGGCGACCCGGCCGGCATGACCACCCACGCCGAGCGGGTCCCAGGGAAGGATGGCGACGACTGGGTGATCAACGGCCGCAAGATCTGGATCTCCCGGGCCGCCGACGCCGACTTCACCATCCTGATGGCGCTGACCGACCGGGAGAAGCGCGCGCGCGGCGGCATCTCGGCGTTCCTGGTCGACAAGGGCACGCCCGGCTTCAACGTGCTGCGCCGCATCCCCATGGTCGGCGGCGCCTACACTTACGAGATCGCGCTCGAGGACTGCCGGGTCGAGGGCTGGAAGCTGCTCGGGACCGAGGGCAACGGCTTTGCGCCGATGCAGCTTCGCCTCGGCACGCGGCGCATCCAGATGGCCGCATGGTCGGTCGGCATGGCGCAGCGCGCGCTCGACATGATCTGCGAGTACGCCCCCCAGCGCATCACGTTTGGTGTGCCCCTCTCCGAGCGCCAGGCCATCCAGTGGTGGGTGGCGGAGGCTGCGACCAAGATCCACGCCACCCGGCTGATGGTCTACGATTGCGCCTGGAAGCTCGACCAGGGCCGCGACGTGCGGCTCGAGATCTCGATGATCAAGTGGTTCGCGACCGAGATGGCCTACGAGGTGGTCGACCGCGCGATGCAAACGTTCGGCGCCATGGGCATGACCAAGGAGCTGCCACTGCAGCTGATGTCGGCCAAGCTGCGCACCATGCGCATCTACGACGGCCCGACCGAGGTGCATAAGTGGGTGGTGGCCCGGAACCTTCTGGGCACGCGGCGATAGGACAGGGAAGAGGCGGATGAAATCCCAGTACGGCGAAGTCTCGGTCGAGACCAAGGGGCACGTCGCGGTGCTGACGTTCTCGCGGCCGCCGAACAATCACGTCTCGGTCGAGTCGATGAAGGCGCTGGCGGACGCGCTGTTCGACGTCGACGCCGAGACGAACCTGCGCGCCAGCGTGCTGACCGCCGGCGGGCGGGTGTTCTGCGCCGGGGCCGACCTGGTGAACCCCGGCGGCGTCGGCGCCGAGGGGATGAGCGGCATCAACCCGCTCTACGTCGAGGCGGTGCGCCTCTTCTCGGCCAAGAAGCCGATCGTGGCGGCGGTGCAAGGCGCGGCGGTCGGCGCGGGCCTCGGCCTGGCCCTGGTGGCCGATTTCCGCGTCGTCGCCCCCGAGGCGCGCTTCACCGCCAACTTCGTCAAGCTCGGCTTCCACCCCGGCTTCGGCATCACCCATACGCTGCCGCAGATCATCGGCCAGCAGCGCGCGGCGCTGATGTGCCTGACCGGCCGCCGGGTCACCGGCGAGCAGGCCTACGAGTGGGGCCTCGCCGACGCGATCGCGCCGCTCGAAGAGCTGCAGGATGCGGCGCTGGCGCTTGCGAACGAGATCGCCGAGAACGCGCCGCTGGCGGTCCAGTCGACCCGCGCGACGTTCCGCGCGGGGCTCGCCGAGGCGGTGAAGGCGCAGACCGACCACGAGCTCGTCGAGCAGAGCTGGCTGCGCAAGACCAAGGACTTCGCCGAGGGCGTGCGCGCCGTGAACGAGCGCCGCATCGGCAACTTCGTGGGGGCGTAGCCGAAAAGCGCGTTCCCACCTTCGAGTCGCTTTGACAGGGCGGCGGCCCGGCCAGTAGTCAGGAATGACTACCGAGGCGGCGCCAGACCGCTCCGGCCGGCGCGCCGGCCGATGAAAAGGGAGGAATGCGATGCCCAAGCTGAACCGGGGCGGAGTCGAGCTTTACTACGAGGTCCACGGCCAAGGCGTGCCCGTGCTGTTGACGCACGGCTACTCGGCGAGCTCGCACATGTGGGCGGGCCAGGTCGGGGCCTTCTCAAAGGACTACCAGCTGATCACCTGGGACATGCGCGGTCACGGCAAGACCGACTATCCCGACGACCAGGCGGCCTACACCGAGGCCGAGACCGTGGCCGACATGGCGGCCATTCTCGACGCGGTCGGCGCGAAGCAGGCCGTGATCGGTGGGCTCTCGCTCGGCGGCTACATGTCGCTCGCCTTCCATCTGGCGCATCCCGAGCGGTGCCTGGCGCTGCTGATCATCGACACCGGACCCGGCTACAAGTCCGACGAGCCGCGCGCAGGCTGGAACGTCACCGCGATCCGACGCGCCGAGACCTTCGAGCAGAACGGCCTGCCGCCGCCCGGGAGCGGGGGGGCTGAAACGAGAGCCGCGCCACACCGCAACGCGATCGGCCTCGCCAAGGCCGCGCGGGGCATGCTGACCCAGCACGACGCGCGGGTGATCTCGTCGCTGCCTGAGATCAAGGTCCCGTCGATCGTGGTGGTGGGCGCCGACGACAAGCCGTTCCTCGCCGCCTCGGACTACATGGCCGCGAAGATCCCGAACGCGAAGAAGGTGGTGATCCCGAACGCCGGCCACGCGGCCAACATCGACCAGCCGGACGCGTTCAACGCCGCCATCCTCGGCTTCCTCGCCAACCTGAAGCTGGAGACGGTCTGATGCCCGGCCGTCTCGCCGGCAAGACCGCCGTCGTCGTCGGCGCGGGCCAGACGCCGGGCGAGACGATCGGCAACGGCCGCGCGACCGCGATCCTGTTCGCCCGGGAAGGCGCGAGCGTGCTCTGCGTCGACCGCCGCCTCGAGTCCGCGCAGGAGACGGTCGCGATGATCGAGGGCGAAGGCGGCAAGGCCAGCGCCTACGAGGCCGACATCACCAGCGAGGCGGCCTGCGCGAAGCTCGCCGCCGACGCCAAGGCGCGGCTCGGTCGGATCGACATCCTGCACAACAACGTAGGGATCGGTCTGCGCGACCGCTCGATCACCCAGCTGCAGGAAGCCGACTTCGACCGGATCATCACGGTCAACCTCAAGGGCATGTGGCTGACCATCAAGCACGTCCTGCCGGTGATGCGCGAGCAGGGCGGGGGCGCCATCGTCAACATCTCGTCGATGGCCGCCGTCGCCTCGTCCAACCTCGTGGCTTACGGCATGTCGAAGGCGGGCGTGAACAAACTGACCCGGATCACCGCGGCCGGGAACACGCAGTACATGATCCGCTGCAACTGCATCATGCCGGGGCTGATGGATACGCCGATGGCGGTCGGCGGCCGGGCGACAGAGCAGGGCCGGCCGACCGACGAGATCCGCGCCCAGCGCGACGCCCAGGTGCCGCTGGGCCGCAAGATGGGCACGGGCTGGGACGTCGCCTACGCCGCCTTGTTCCTGGCCTCCGACGAAGCCAAGTTCATCACCGGCGCGATCCTGCCGGTCGACGGCGGCATGGCGGCGGGGGTCGGATGAGCGCATTTCAGGGCGTTCGGGTCCTGGACTGCACGCAAGGCCTCGCCGGGCCGCTGGCGTCGATGCTGCTCGCCGACTTCGGCGCGGACGTGATCAAGGTCGAGCCGCCGGGCGGCGACCGGGCTCGGTGCGAACCCGGCTATCTCACCTGGAATCGCAACAAGAAGCGACTCACGCTCGACCTCGAGGGCGGCGTGGATCGCGAGCGGCTGGAAGGCCTGCTGGCCGCCGCCGACGTCGCCGCGTTCGACCTCTCGCCCCGGCGATTGGCTGCGTTGGGCCTGGAAGCCGACGATCTGATGGCGCGGCACCCGCGGCTGATCCATCTCTGGACGCCGCCTTTTGGCGTGACCGGCGACTGGAGCGAACTGCCCGCCCACCATGCGACGCTGACCGGCCTTTCCGGCGCGGCGTTCCGACAGGGCAGCTACGCCGACCAGCCGGTCTGGCACGTCGCCCAGATTGTGCACCACGCGCAGGGGATCCTGGCCGCGAGCGCGGTCGGCGCGGCGCTGATCCAGCGCGGGCCGAGCGGACGTGGCCGCGCCGTCACAGTCAGCGGCCTGCACGCGATGGCCGAGACCGCCTCGCCGGTCGCGCACGTCGGTTACCCGGACTACGGCGGCGGCGGACATCCGCTCGGCGGATCGGCCAGCTACCGGCTCTACCAGTGCGGCGACGGCCGCTGGCTGTTCCTGGCCGCTCTGTTCTCGCCCTTCTTCCATGCCGCCCTCCGCGCGCTGGGTCTGCTGCAGGGGCCGGTTGGGGGCGACATCGGTGGGGCGATCCAGGCCAGGCTGCGCACCGGGCCGCGCGACCACTGGGTGGCGCTCCTGCGCGAGCACGGCGTGCCGGCCGGGCCGGTCGATCGCCGCGAGGACTTCCTCACCAGCGAAGTCATCGTCGCCAACGATCTGGTCGCCGAGGTCGAGCACGCCGAGCACGGTCCGGTGCGGATGGTGGGGCCGCCGGCGCGCCTCCGCGACACGCCGGGCTCGGTGAGGCACGCGCTGCGCGAGACGACCGACGAAGATCTCGCCGCGTTCACCGCGCCGCGCCCCGCGCCCAACACGCTCGAGAAGCGTCACGGCCCGCCGCTGGCCAACGTCCGGGTGCTCGACCTCGGCAGCGTGATCGCCGGCGCCTACGCCGCAACCATCCTCGCCAACTTCGGCGCGGACGTGGTGAAGGTGGAAAGCCGGGACGGCGATCCGTTTCGCTTCACGATGGGCTTCGTGAACTACAACCGCGGCAAGCGGGGCCTCGGGCTCGACCTGAAGGCCGACGCGGGGCGAGCGCTCTTCGTCGACCTGGCCAAGCGGGCCGACGTGGTGCTCGACAACTACCGTCTCGGCGTGCGCGACCGGCTCGGAATCGACCACGCTACGCTGGCGCAGGTGAATCCGCGGCTCGTCTCCTGCTCGATCAACACCTACGGCTCGCGCGGGTCGGAAGCGCACCTGCCCGGCTTCGATGCGCTGCTGCAGGCTCAGAGCGGACAGATGTGGGCGCAGGGCGGCGACGACGGCGAGCCGGTGTTCCACGCGATCCCGCTCAACGACGTCGCGACCGCGGCGATGGGCGCGTTCGCCGTCATCGCCGCGCTGCACGCCCGGGAGCGCACCGGCGCGGGCCAGAACACCGAGACCAGCCTCGCGGCCCAGAGCGCGCTCTACCAGTCCGGCGACCTCACCTGGTACGCCGGCCGGCCGCCAGCGAGGACCGGCGGGCGCGACTGCCTGGGCTTCGCGGCGCTCGAGCGCTACTACCGCTGCGCCGACGGCTGGCTGACGCTGGCCGGGACGACGCCGGCGCACTTCGCGGCGCTCGCGGTCGCGCTCGGCCATCCGGAGTGGGCGCAGCGTTGGGACGGGCGCGCGGCGCTCGGCGAGCCCCGCGACGGCGCGCTCGCGGTCGAGATCGCGGCCGCTTTCGCGACCTTGCGCCGCGCCGAGGCGTTGACGCGCCTCGTCGAGGCGGGGGTTCCGGCCGCGCCGGTGCTGCACACGCACGAGGCGCACCGGACCGAGTATTTCTGGGAGAACGGCTACTACGAGCTCTGTTCGCATCCCGCCGAGGGCGAGCTGATCGCCGGGCGGGGCTTCGCGAATTTCGACGGCGAGCCGCTGCGCTTCGATCGGCTGCACCCTGAGCTGGGCGAGCACGGGGTCGAGGTGCTGGACGACTACGGCGTGCCGCGCGAGCGGATCGTGGCGCTGGCGAGGGAGCACGTGATCTTCCGCGGCTAGGCGCGGCAGGCAGGGTAGAGGATGAGCGCATATCAGGGCCTGAAGGTGTTGGACTGCTCGCAGGGCCTCGTGGGTCCGATGGCGGCGATGCTGATGGCCGACTTCGGCGCCGAGGTGCTGAAGATCGAGCCCCCCGAAGGGGACCGCGCCGCCGCGAAGCCCGGCTACCAGATGTGGAACCGCAACAAGCGTCGCCTGACGCTCGATTTCGATGACGCCGAAGGGCGGGCGAGGCTCGAGTCGTTGCTGGCGGCGGCGGACGTCGCCGTGTTCGACTTCAGCCCGCGGCGGATGGCGGCCCTCGATCTGCTGAACGCGCACGAGCGCCACCCGCGCCTCGTGCGGCTCTGGACGCCGGCTTACGGGACCACCGGCGACTACAGCGAGATGGACGCCCACCACGCGACGCTGATGGCGCTGACCGGCGGCGCGTTCCGGCAGTCGAGCTATGAGGAGCAGCCGGTCTATCTGATCGCGCCGGTGCTGCACTACGCCCAGGCCTGCATGGCGGCGGGCTCGGCCGGCGCGGCGCTGTTGGAGCGGTCGCGGACTGGCTGCGGGCAGGGCGTGACGGTCAGCGGCCTCAACGCCATCGCGCTGGTCGGCGGCGCGTCAGGCACGTTCCTGCCGCCGGGGCGCAAGCCGCTCGGCGCCTCGCCGTCGTACCGCACCTACCGCTGCGGCGACGGCCAGTTCCTCTTCCTGGCGACGCTCTTCAGCTACTTCTTCAAGCGCGCGTTGAACGCCATGGGCCTGACCGAGATCGCGCTGGCCGAGGAGATCTTTCCCGAGGAAGTCACCGTCGTGATGGAGGCGCGGTTCCTCGACAAAGGCCGCGACGAGTGGCTCGAGATCCTGCGCGCCGCCGACGTTCCGGCCGGCCCGGTCTGCCCGCGCGAGGAGTGGCTAGGCAGCGAGCTGATCGCCAACAACGACATGCGCGTGGTGATGCGCGACCCTGCGCGCGGCCCGATCGAGATGCCGGGCGTGCCGATCAAGCTCAGCCGCACGCCCGGCGCGGTGCGCGCGCTGGTCACGGACGCGACCGACGCCGATGTGGCGTCGTTCCTGTCGCCGCGCGCGGCGCCGCCCGCGCCCGCCTCTGCGCCGTCGGGCGGCGCGCCGCTGGCGGGCGTGCGCGTGCTCGACCTCGGCACCGTCATCGCCGGCGCCTACTGCAACGCCATCCTCGCCAACCTCGGCGCTGAGGTGGTGAAGGTGGAGTCGTCCGACGGCGATCCGTGGCGCGACCGCGGCATCGGCTTCACCGCCTACAACCGCGGCAAGCGCGGCCTGGTGGTCGACCTGAAGAACCCGGCCGGCCGCGAGCTCTTCCTCGACCTCGCGCGCAAATCTGACGTGGTGCTCGACAACTACCGACTCGGCGTGCGCGACCGGCTCGGCATCGGCCACGC
>DATKMZ010000055.1:0-6237 GCA_035541575.1 Caulobacteraceae bacterium
GCCCCGCCTGGAGCAAGACCGAATAGGGATCCTCAAGTCCGCCTCGGCGGACGGCGCCGTCGCTGGTGTTTCGGGGGTCCGGGTGGGTCGCGAGAACCGTCCAGCAAGGGGCGGTCCAGAGGAATGATCGCCGCCGCCTTCGGGCGGCACAGAACCCGGCTTACAGGCCGTCTGGTCCGCTGCGCTGAGAAGACGATTGCTGGACGGCGCTGCGTCCTTCGAGACGCCCGCCGCGCGGGCTGCTCAGGATGGCGATTATGCCGGCCCGCCATGGCGCGTCTCGAACCACGCACGCCCTCGAAGGGGAAGAGGTCCTCAGGCGACCGCCTCGCGGTGCTCGTTGCGTGCGGCTGCCCAGACCTCGCGGGCGGCGTCGAGGTTCATCGCCGCGATCAAGAGGCCGACGACGACGTCCGGCCAGATCGAGCGGAAGACGGCGGTGACCCCGCCGGCGGCGATGATCGCGATGTTGGCGAGGACGTCGTTGCGGGCCGAGAGGAACGCTGCGCGGGTCAGGCTGCCGGCGTGCTCGCGGTAACGGGCCAGCGTGAAGGCGCAGAAGAGGTTGATCGCCAGCGCGCCGAGGCCGGTCACCGTCAGCGAGAACGCCTCGGGCGGAACCGGATGGGCGAACTTGCGCCAGAGCATCCAGAGGAACGCCGCGGCCGGCAGCAGCAGCACGCCCGAGAGCCCCATTCCGACCTGGGCCCGCCGCCGCGCGCTCCAGCCGAGCGCCGCGAAGATCAGGAAGTTGACCGCCGCGTCCTCGAAGAAGTCGGCGCTGTCGGCCAACAGCGACACCGACCCGATCGCCAGCGCCACGGCCATCTCGACCCCGAAGTAGCCGAGGTTGAGCAGGCTGACGAGCCGCACGGCGCGGCGCAGCGCAGGGTCCTCGTGATCCACCGGGACCTTCCTGGCGAGGGCGCAATCGTCACCCGCCCTACCACGTTCGCCGCGGGGTCAATGAGGCTAACAATAGTTCCCTGTATGTTCTGTGGATAATTCTTGGCCGTTAACTATTCGAGTCCCTGGAACCTCTCGAAATAGACTCGAAAAGGGTAATCGGTGTCATTGTATCCCAGTTCATCCCGTGTTAACCCAATCACATCGCCATGGGCGATGGCCGCGTGCGAGGGGCGGGCGCGGCGGTTCGAAGCGCATGGCGGGCAGGCTCGTCGCGTTCCGGATTCACAAGGGCGGGGCAGGTGTTCATCTCGACGTTCGAGAAGCAGCTGGACAACAAGCGGCGGATCGTGGCGCCGCAGGAGTTCCGCGCCGCCGTCGCGCCCTTCGACGGCCTGTTCTGTTTCCCCTCGGTCGAGGCCGACTGCATCGAGGGCGGCGGCAAGGCGTTGTTCGACAGCTACGCGGCGCTGATCGACGAGTTCCCGTTCGGCGATCCCACCCGCACCGCGCTCGAGACCTCGATCATGGGCGGCATGGTCCAGCTGTCGTTCGACACCGCCGGGCGCATCACCCTGCCCGAGAGCTTCTGCGAGATGTTCGGTCTCACCGACTGGGTGACGATCGTGGGCCTGCGCGACCGCTTCCAGATCTGGTCGCGAGACGCCTTCCAGGCGCGGATCCAAGGCCAGCGCGAGGCGGCCCGGCAGGCGCTGGTCGACCGCGCCCGGCAGCGCGCCGTCAAGCCGATCGCCGCCAATGAGTGAGGCGCCCCATACGCCGGTGTTGCTCGCCGAAGTGCTGGAGGCGCTGGCGCCGGCGCCCGGCCGGCTGATCGTCGACGGCACCTTCGGCGCCGGCGGCTACAGCCGCGCGTTCCTGGCCGCCGGGGCCCACGTCGTGGCCCTCGACCGCGATCCGGCGGCGCGGCGCTTCGCCGCCTCGCTCGAGGGCGACCCGAATTTCAGACTGATCGCAGATCGATTCTCGACCATGGCGGCGCATCTCGGCGCAGAGGCGGCCGACGGGGTCGCGCTGGACCTGGGTGTTTCCTCTATGCAGCTCGATGAGCCCGAGCGCGGTTTCTCGTTTCTGCGCGACGGCCCCCTCGACATGCGGATGGGCGGGGAGGGGCCGACCGCCTCCGAGCTTGTCAACACGGCGCAGCCCGCCGAGCTTGCCCGGATCTTCCGCGTGTTCGGCGAGGAGCCGCAGGCGCGCCGCATCGCCACGGCGATCGACCGCCGGCGACAGGAGCAACCGTTCGCGCGCACTGTCGACCTCGCCGAGGTGGTCGAGCGGGCGCTGGGCGGACGGCGCGGGGCCAAGGTCCATCCGGCCACGCGGGTCTTCCAGGCGCTGCGGATCGCGGTCAACGCCGAGCTCGAGGAGTTGGAGGCCGGGCTTCTGGCCGCCGAGCGGGTGCTGAAGGCGGGCGGGCGGCTCGCGGTCGTCACCTTCCATTCGCTTGAAGACCGGATCGTCAAGGCGTTCCTGGCCGAGCGCTCGGGCAAGACGCGAGGCGTCTCGCGCCACGCTCCGCCGGCGGCGAAGGGCCCGCCGCCGAGCTTCGAGCTGGTCTTCAACGGCGCGCGGGGACCCGGCCCGGCCGAGATCGCCGCCAATCCCCGCGCCCGCTCGGCCAAGCTCAGGGCCGCCACCCGCACCGCCGCGCCGGTCTGGAGGGCCGCGGCATGAAAGTCAGTGGCGTCCTCTTCAAGCGCGTGCGCGGCTTCCGGGTCGTCGACCTGGGCGCGATGGTCGTGTTCCTGGCGCTCGCACTGACCGTCTATGCGTTCAAGACCTCGGCCGGCAGCGAACGGTCCGACATCGCCGACGTCGAGGACAAGATCCACGACGAGCAGCGCGAGGTCGCCCTGCTGCGCGCCGAGGTGGCCCATCTCGAGAGCCCAGACCGGCTCGAGCAGCGCGCCCGCGCCTACGCCGGCCAGGCGCCGGTCTCCGCCCGCCAGGAGCTGAGCCCCGAGGGCCTCGCCCAGGTCGCCGCCCCGATCGCACCGGCCCCGCCGGCCGCGGCGCCAACCAACGCCACGCCGGCGAACGCCACGGCCGACGGAGGCGCGCGATGACCGTGGCCGGCGCCATCACTCGCCCACTGGGTCCGCTCGGCCGCTGGCTGATGCGTCGGCTCTGGTGGATCGAGCACGCCTTCGAGCGCGCCAGGGCCTCGGACAAGGCGGTGGACGATACGCGGCTGCGGATCTTCTTCGTGCTGGCGCTGTTCGCGGCCGGCTTCTTGACGCTCGGCCTCGGCGCGACCAAGGCGGCGCTCTTCTCGCCTTACGGCCGCGGCGGCGAGCTGGCCGCGCCGGACCCCGGCGCGCGCGCCGAGCTGACCGACCGCAACGGCCTCGCCCTCGCGCTCGACCTGCCGCGCTACGGCCTCTACGTCGACCCGCACGAGATCGTCTTCAAGGACCGGGTGCGCGCCGCGCTGCTGGCGGCGCTGCCCGACATCCCGCCCGCCAAGCTCGACAAGGTGCTGGCCGGCGAGCACCGTGGTTTCATCATCGGCGCCCTTACGTCCGAGACCCGGGACCGGGTGCACGACCTCGGACTGCCCGGCGTCACGTTCGAGGATGAGACCGGGCGCGACTATCCGCTGGGTCTCCTGGCCGCGCACCTGATCGGCTTTTCCTCCAAGGACGGCGTCGGCCTCGCCGGCGCGGAGAAGGCGTTCGACGCCCAGATCCGCGGCGCCAAGGGCCCGGCGCTGCTCTCGATCGATCTTCGGGTGCAGGGCGCACTTGAGGACGAGCTCGACCAGGCCGCCAGCGCCGAGCAGGCCGCCGACGCCGTCGGCATGGTGGTCAACGTGCGCACCGGCGAGATCCTCGGGATGGCGAGCTACCCGAGTTACGACCCTAACGACGCGGCGCACGCCGACCCGAAGGCGATGGTCAATCACGCCGCGACCACCGTCTACGAGCCGGGCTCGGTGATGAAGGTGTTCACGCTGGCGATGGGCATCGACGCCGGCGTTGCGACCCCCGACACGATGTTCGACGTCCATACGCCGCTCGTGTTCGGCTCGCAGACGATCCACGACTACGACAGCGGCGACACTCGGCTGCCTCTGGCCAAGGTGTTTACGCACTCCTCCAACATCGGCGCGGCGCGGCTGGGGCTGCTCGCAGGCGCCGACACGATGAGTCGCTACTACCGCGACTTCGGCCTCTTCGCCGCCGCGCCGAGCGAGCTGATCGAGTCGAGCCATCCGCTGCTCGCCCGGCAGCTCTCGCCGCCGATCGTTGCCTCGATGTCGTTCGGCCACTCGATCTCTGTGACGCCGCTCGCCATCGCGACCGGGATGAGCGCGATCCTCAACGGCGGCGTCTATCGCCCGCTCACGCTGCGGCCGCTGCCGGCGGGCCAGGCGCCGGCCCCGGGCCGCAGGGTGATCAAGGAATCGACCTCGCGGACGATGCTCGACCTGATGCGCCTCAACGTCACCGAGGGCACCGGGACGCGCGCCGACGCGCTCGGCCTTCGTGTCGGCGGCAAGACCGGCACCGCGACCAAGCTCGTCAACGGCCACTACGCGCAAGGCCACAACGTCGCGAACCTGGCCTCGTTCGCCGCCGTGTTCCCGACCGACGGCGCACTGACCGACAATCGCTACCTCGTGCTGATCATGATGGATGCGCCCAAGCCGGTGGCCGCCGACAGCGGCGTCACCACCGGCGGGTTCGCGGCCGCGCCGGTGGCCGGCCGGGTGATCGACCGGATCGCTCCGTTCGTGGGCGTCAGGCGCGTCATCATCACGTCGGATTTGGAGCCCAAGGCGAAGCCCGCGTCGGCGGATCTGGGAGCGAACGAGCGGTGAAGCGCCTCTCCGACATCGTGGGGCGCGCTCTGGCCGTCGATCCGGAAATCACCGGTGTCACCGCCGACAGCCGGCAGGTGAAGCCCGGCTTCCTCTTCGCCGCCCTGCCGGGGACCAGGACCGACGGGCGCGAGTATGTCGCCCAGGCGCTGGCCGCCGGCGCGGTCGCGGTGCTGAGCCAGGCGCCGCTCGCGGTCGCCGCGCCGGTGGTGGTCGAGTTCGACGTGCGGCGGGCCTACGCTCTGGCCGCCGCTGCGTTCTGGGGCGCGCAGCCCGAGACCTGTGTCGCCGTCACGGGCACCAACGGCAAGACCTCGGTCGCAACCTTCTGCCGCCAGATCTTCGCCCGGCTCGGTCACAAGTCGGCCAGCATGGGTACGCTCGGCGTGCGCGCCGGCGACGAGCAGCTGACCCTGCCAGGTCTCACCACCCCCGACGCCGGGGACGTCGCGCGTCTGCTGGCTGAACTCGCCGGCCGCGGGGTGACGCACCTGGCGCTCGAAGCCTCCTCGCATGGCATCGACCAGCGTCGTCTCGACGGCGTGAAGCTGACGGCCTCGGGCTTCCTCAACCTCACGCAGGACCACCTCGACTACCACGGGTCGATGGAAGCCTACCGCGCCGCCAAGCTGCGCCTCTTCGAAGAACTGACGCCGCCCGGGCGCACGGCGGTGCTGAATGCCGACTCCGACGCTTACCCGGTCTTCGCCGCGGCCGCGCGGCGCCACGACCTCAGGGTCTTCACGGTGGGGGCGATGGGCGAGGCCTTGACGCTGGCCCACCGATGCCCGTCGCCCGAAGGCCAGCGTCTGCGCATCGCCGCCGCCGGACGCAGCTTCGATGTCCGCCTGCCGCTCGCCGGCGCGTTCCAGGCCTCCAACGCCCTCGTCGCGGCCGGGCTCTGCATCGCCGCCGGCGAGGAGACCGAGGCCGTGCTCGCGGCGCTCGAACATGTCGAGGGCGCGCCGGGCCGGCTGCAGCGCGTTGGCGCGGGACGCAAGGGTGGCGAGGCCTACGTCGACTACGCCCATACGCCGGACGGGCTGAAGACCGTGCTGATGGCGCTGCGGCCCCACGCCGCCGGCCGGCTGATTCTCGTCTTCGGCGCCGGCGGCGACCGCGACAAGGGAAAGCGCCCGCTGATGGGCCAGATCGCCGCCAGCCTCGCCGACGTCGCCATCGTCACCGACGATAATCCCAGGTCCGAACCCCCGGCGCAGATCCGCGCCGAGATCCGGGCCGGCGCGGCGGGCCTGCGCGAAGTCGGCGACCGGCGCGAGGCGATCCGCGCCGGCGCGGCGATGCTGCGCGAAGGCGACGTGCTGGTGGTGGCCGGCAAGGGGCACGAGCGGAACCAGATCGTCGGTGCGATCATCCATCCCTTCGACGACGTCGCCGAGACCGCGGCGGCGCTCGGCCTGGAGTCCGCCGATGGCTGAGCCGCTCTGGACCTCGGACGAGATCGTCGCCGCGACTGGCGGGGC
>DATKMZ010000056.1:0-21109 GCA_035541575.1 Caulobacteraceae bacterium
GTTCCTGGGACCGATCACGCTGCAGGAGGCGCTGGCGAAGTCGATCAACACGGTGGCCGCCAGCGTCGCCGACGAGGTCGGCCGGCCGAAGGTGGCCGCCACCGCCCGCCGGCTCGGCATCGCGACCCAGATCAGCACCGACCCGGCGATGGCGCTGGGCACCAGCCTCGTCACCCCGCTGGAGATGGCGCAGGCCTACGATGCGTTCTCCAACGGCGGCAATCGCGTGCAGCCGTGGGCGATCGAACGCATACGGACGGTCTATTCCGGCCGGGTGATCTGGACCCATCCGGCGCCGACCACCCAGCCCTCCATCGGCAACCCAGCTTTGAGCGAGCTGAACCAGATGCTGCGCCAGGTGCTGGTCAGCGGCACCGGCGTGAAGGCGGCCATTCCCGGCTACGACCTCGCCGGCAAGACCGGCACCACGTCCGACTTCCGCGACGCCTGGTTCTGCGGCTTCACCGGCGGGACGACGACCGTGGTCTGGATGGGCCGCGACGACAACGCGCCGATGCGCGGGATCACCGGCGGCACCGCCCCGGCGGAGTTCTGGAAGGCCTACATGAAGGTCGCGCTCAAGCGCACCCCGCCGACCCCGATCCCGCCCGGCCCGCCCGCGCCGCCACCCCCGCCGCCCGCCGCGCCGCCGATCGGCTCGCCGCCGGGCGCGACCAACTCAGCCGCGCCGGCCGGGGCGACGTAACGTTCAGTTCGCTTCGGAAGGGTGCGTGGTTCCAGACGCGCCCTATCGGGCGCTCCTCACCATGACGAAGGTGGTGCGGCTTTCCCGAATCGCCGTCATCCTGAGAGGAACCCGCAGCGGGCGTCTCGAAGGACGCAGGTCGTCGACCCGACGCCTCTGCTCTCTCAGAGGTCCCGCGCAGGCCCGGCGGCGTTCAGCAACCGCGCCGACGGACGAAACGAGCGCAGGCGCCGCGCGACGTCGATGATCACGGCGCCCGGCAGCCAGATCGCGCCGAGCGCGACCGTGAGCGCGATGACGAACTTGAAGATCTCGAACAAGGCCGGACTCCGACAACGCGCAAGGGCGCCGACGGGCGGTCGTGTACGCCCCGGCCGCCTAAGCGTTCAAAACGATCCGGCGGCGGGGCGCATAAGCCGCGCGTAAGGCTCAATCGCCCTTCGCTCGCGGGCGGTCGCGGAAGCCCTGCGTGGTTCGAGACGCGCCCTGGCGGGCGCTCCTCACCATGACGAACTCTTTGCTCCTCGTCATCCTGAGGAGCCCGCGCGGCGGGCGTCTCGAAGGACGCAGCCTCGTTTCTGCGACGCGCTTCCGCGCTAAGCCGTCGCCAGCGAGGCCAGCTTCTCCCGCAGCTCGCGCTTGAGGAACTTGCCGTTCGCGTTGCGGGGCAGCGACTCGGTCAGGAACCAGATGTGGCGCGGGATCTTGTGGCGGGCGAGGTGGTCGGCGCAGTGGGCGCGCAGCTCGTCGGCGGTCAGGTGATGGCCCTCGCGCAGCACGACCGCGGCCGCGACGTCCTCGCCGAGCCTCGGGTCCGGCACGCCGAACACGCAGCACTCGGCGATGGCCGGATGGTGGTGGATCGCCACCTCGACCTCGGCGCAATAGACGTTCTCGCCGCCGCGCAGCACCATGTCCTTCTTGCGGTCGACGATGTAGATGAAGCCGTCCTCGTCGATCTTGGCGACGTCGCCGGTGTGCAGCCAGCCGTCGGTGATGCTCTCGGCGGTGGCCTCGGTGCGGTTCAGGTAGCCTTTGATCACCGAGGCGCCGCGCACCCAGAGCTCGCCTGGCTGGCCTTGCGGGACCTCCTTGCCGTCGTCGTCGACGCACTTGGCCTCGAAGGTCGGCATCGCCGGGCCGACGCTCTCGGGCCGGTCGACGAAGAAGTCGCCGGCGACGGCGGTGATGATCCCGCAGGTCTCGGTCATGCCGTAGCCGGTGTTCGGCCGGGCGGTGGCGACCTCGGCGTCGATCTTCTTGACCAGGTCGGGCTGCAGCTGCGCGCCGCCGCCGCCGAGCGTCATCAGGCTCGAGGTGTCGGTCTTGGCGAAGTCGGGGTGGGCGAGGATCTCGCGCGACATCACCGGCACGCCGCTCATCGAGGTGACCTTCTCGCGCTCGATCAGCCGCAGCGCCTCGCCGGGGTCCCAGCGGTACATCAGGATGAGGCGCCCGCCCGCCGCGGTCACCGCGTAGGCGCCGCAGTTGTTGGCGGTGACGTGGAACAGCGGCGTGGTCAGCAGCGCCACCGGCGTCGGCGGCGGGTCGGGCGGGGCGACGCCGGTCGACTTCTGCGTCGCCAGCGCTTGCACCTGGCCCGAAAAGCCCATGTTCATCAGGTTGTTGATGCAACCGCGGTGGGTCAGCTGCGCGCCCTTCGGGGACCCCGTGGTTCCCGAAGTGTAGAAGATGCAGGCGTCGTCGTCGGGGTCGACCTTCACGTCCGGCATCGCCCCGCCGTGGGCGATCACGCGCGACCAAGGGATGACGCCGGCGGGCGGGCTCTCCATCCGCGTGACGACAAGCTGCGAGCGCGCCGCGGCCGCCGGCCGCTCCATGATCCGCTCCAGCCGCTCGTGGTCGCAGAACACCACCTTCGGCTCGGAGTCGTTGAGCGCGTACTCGACCTCGTCGGCGACCCACCAGGCATTCATGCCGACCACGGCGACCCCGATCGAGACCGCGGCCCAATAGGCCAAGAGCCACTCGGGGTAGTTGCGCATGGCGATGGCGATCCGCTCGCCCGGCTTCACGCCCTGGTCCATCAGCCAGCTCGCGATCGCCGCGGTGCGCCGATGCGCCTCGCCGTAGGTGATCCGCTCGTCCTGATAGACCAGGTAGTCGCGGTCGGCGAACTGGGCGGTCGAGAGCCAGAGGTCGCGCACGCTGGGCGGCGCGGCCTTGAACTGGCGGATCGGCACGCCCCGCACCTCGATCGTCTCGACCTCGAAGGGCGCGCCCGGCGCCGTCAGCGCGCCCCAGACCTGCTTCAGCGCCTCGTAATGCATCGTAACTCCGCCCTAAGCGTTTCCTCGTCGGCGCAGCCTTATCGCCGATCACCCACGCATCACAACTGAAACTCCCGCCCCTCGTTGTCATCCCGGCCGACGCCGCTGCGCGGCTCTCCGGGATGACAACGTTGGAGGGCTAGGGGACGTCCCTCACGCCTCCAGCGCCCGCAGCGCCGCCTCGGCGCGCTCGATCGTACCGGAGTTGTCGGTGCTGGCGTCGTGGGCGCCGATGCCGTCGAGATTGCGCTTGAAGACACCCTGGCCGATCGACGCCAGCCGGAACGCCGAGAAGGCGAGGTAGAAGTTGTAGTCATCGATGTGATCGCGCCCGGTGCGCTGGCAGTAGGCCGCGACGAAGGCCTCGCGGGTCGGGATGCCGGACGTCGCGAAGTCGACGCCGACCAGGGTGCCCCAGCTGACCGACTTGGAGTCCCAGAGCATGCCGATGTAGCCGACGTCGGCGAGCGGGTGGCCGAGGGTGGAAAGCTCCCAGTCGAGCACCGCGATCACCTTCGGCTCGGTCGGGTGGAACATCATGTTCTCGGGCCGGTAGTCGCCGTGGGCGATGGTCGTGGTGTCGTCCTTCGGCGCGCGGTTGGGGAGCTCGGCGATCAGCCGCTCCATCGCAGGAATGTCCTGCGTCTGCGCGCCGCGGTACTGCTTGGTCCAGCGGTCGATCTGCCGGACGAAATAGTTCCCGGGGCGGCCGTAGTCGGCCAGGCCGATCGCCGCGTAGTCCACCTTGTGCAGCCGGGCGAGCACGGCGTTCACGTCGTCGTAGACCGCCGCGCGCTCGGCCGGCGTCAGGTCCGGCAGCCGCGCGTCGCGGAAGATCCGGCCGGACATATAGTCCATCACGTAGAACGCGGTGCCGATGACGCTGTCGTCCTCGCAGAGCGCGCGCATCCGCGGCACCGGAAAGCCGACGGTCCCCAGCGCCTTCATCACGCGGTACTCGCGGTCGACCTGGTGGGCGCTCTGCAGCAGCTGGCCGGGCGGCTTCTTGCGCAGCACGAGCCGCTGATCGCCCGTTTCCACCAAGAAGGTCGGGTTCGAGGCGCCGCCGTGGAACTGCCGCACGCGGATCGCCTTGCCGGCGCCCTCGACATTGGTCGACAGCCACTCGGCGAGTCGGCCTTCGTCGAAGCGATGGTTGGGGCGGACGTCGCCCAGGTTTGACGGCAGCGGATCGGCCATTGCCTTCCCTCAAGTCATCGGCGGGCAGATGATGGGCCCGCCGCTCGCGCGCCGCTAGCAGGCTGACGAGGCGGCAGGCCAAGAGGAGACGCATCCATGGCCATCGCCCCCGAAGAGTTCACCTGCGTCCTCTACGAGGTGACGGACCACGTCGGGCGCATCACGCTGAACCGTCCGGAGCGGCGCAACGCGCTGAACCGTCGGGCCTACGCCGAGCTCGAGAGCGCGTTCCGCCACGCCGACGCCGACGCCGAGGTTCGCTGCGTCGTCGTCAGCGGGACCGACCCGGCGTTCTGCTCCGGCGACGACGTGCGCGAGATCATGGTCGGCGGCGCGGCCGAGCGGGCGGCGGCCCCGCCCCGCGTGCGCTTCGAGCCGACGCCGGCGGCGATGGCGGCGATCGAGTGCGGCAAGCCGGTGATCGCGGCGGTGAACGGAGCGGCCGTCGGCTGGGGCATGGAGCTGGCGCTCTACGCCGACATCCGCGTCGCCTCGGAGAAGGCGGTGTTCGCCGAGCTCTTCATCAAGCGCGGCCTCGTCTGCGACGTTGGTGGGTTCTGGAAGCTGCCGTCGGTGGTGGGGCCGGCCAAGGCCGCCGAGCTGCTCTTCACCGGCGATCCGATCGACGGCCAGGAAGCCGAGCGGATCGGGCTCGTCAGCCAGACGGTCGCGCACGACCAGCTGATTCCGACAGCGCTCGGGATCGCCGGCCGCATCGCCGCCAACCCGCCGCTCGCGCTTCGCTGGATGAAGGAGGGGCTCAGACGCTCCGCGCCCGGCGACCCGCGCGAACTGGGCGCCTGGGCGATCGAGACCATCTACCGTCTCTTCGCCACCGAGGACCACAAGGAAGGCGTCCAGGCGTTCCTCGAGAAGCGCGCCCCAGTGTTCGTGGGACGGTAGGGGTCTCCCTGTCAGTGCGTGGTTCGAGACGCGCCCTTCAGGGCGCTCCTCACCATGACGAACGACTTTGCGGCCCACCAATCTTCGTCATCCTGAGGAGCCCGCGCAGCGGGCGTCTCGAAGGACGCTGCAATACGAAAGGCGCGTCCGGGGCGGCCGATCGAGCCCCGGACGCGCCCCGCGGCGCGAGGCTCTAGGCGGCGATCGGATGGCCGCCCTCCATCGCCTCCAGCACGCGCGGATCGTCGAAGATCGGGATCCCCGCTTCGTCGTACTTGCGCCGCACGGTCGGGGTCATCAGCCCGACCCGGGCCAGCGCCGGCATCATCAGGTCCTTGATCGAATGGATCTGGCCAGGCGGCAGCTCCTGCACGACGCCGACGTCCTCGGCCTCCTGGACGCCCTTGAAGAAGTCGTCCGGCTCGATGCCGCTGTTGGCCAGCACCTCCATGAAGCCGGGGTCGACCCGGTTGGCGAGACCGCCGCCCTGCGCGCCGCTGCCGGTGATGATGTGGACGGCCTGGAACGCGAAGTCGGCCAGGTCCTCACGCTCGGCCTCGGGCAGCTTGGCGATCACCGGGCCGAGGTAGGCGTGTCCGAACGAGACGTGCCGGCTCTCGTCGCGCATGACGTTGAATGTCAGCTGCTTCAGGAGCTCGCACTGGGTGGTGCGGTACATGTTGTTGAACGCGCCGAGCGCCAGGCCCTCGACGATCATGTTCATGCCGATCATCACCTTCTCGTAGCGATCGGACTTCAGCGTCGCGTCGATCAGCGCCTTCAGCCACGGCGACATCGGGTAGACCATCGCGATCTTGTCGCAGTAGCGGGCGTAGACCTCGACGTGGCGCGCCTCGTCCATGGTCTGGGTCGCGGCGTAGAGCTTGGCGGTCGCGTCCGGCACCGAGTGGGTGACGCAAGCGGCGGTCATCAGCGCGCCCTGCTCGCCGTGGAGGAACTGTGACAACAGCTGCGCCGTCGAGTGGGCGGTGAACGTCTCCTGCTGCGACTTCGACAGCTTCTTGAAGAACGGCATGCGGTGGTAGATGTCGGAGCGCGCGTTGATCAGCGGCTTCGACGGATCGACCGGGGTGTCCCACGGCAGCAGCTCGTCGGAATCCCACTGGTTCTGCTTGGCGCGCTTGTAGAGGTCCTCGACCCGGTCGCCCGACAGCACGTACTTGAAGGTCCAGGCGATATCCATCGGATGGCGATAGATGTCGTCCGGGGTCATCGACACCTTCCAGTCGCCCTTGGTGACCTCAGCCGGCTTCACCATGACGTTCATTGCGGCGTCCTCCTCAGTATTGGCGCTCGGGGATGCGGACGACGAGGCCTTGCACGGCGTCGTCGACCTTGATCTGGCAGGAGAGGCGGCTGTTGGCCTTCACGTCGAAGGCGTAGTCGAGCATGCCGCGCTCGAGCTCGTCGGTGAGCGGCAGGCGCTCGTCCCAGCCTTCCTCGAGGTAGACGTGGCAGGTGGCGCAGGCGCAGGCCCCGCCGCAGTCGCCCTCAATGCCCGGGATGCCGTAGCGGCGCGCGCCCTCCATCACGGAGTAGCCGTAAGGGACCTGGACCGTGCGGCGCGCGCCGTCCCTCAGGATGTAGGTGATGTTCGCGCCGGTCCCTGCCGCTTTCGCCACCTGGATCGCCAGCTGCACGCTTCCGTCGGCCATGTCGCCTCCCTCTCGAAAGGGAAGCTAAAAGGTGACGGGGGCGTCATCTTTGATCTGGATCAATTCACCTCACCCCTGGGACTGGCGCGTCTGCTACCAGAGCCGGGTCGGTATAGGGCGACGGCTGCAAGACGATGCTGCGTCCTTCGAGACGCCCGCAGCGCGGGCTCCTCAGGATGATGAATTTGGTGGGCTGCAAAAGTGTTCGTCATGGTGAGGAGCGCCCGCGAGGGCGCGTCTCGAACCACGCACGAATGCTCAGTCTACTCCGCCGCGAACGCGAGCGGCGCGCCGGCGGTGAACGAGGTCTTCTGGGCAAGCTCGGCCTTCGCAGCCTCGTATTCGTTCGCGAGGCGGCCGATCAGCTCGGCCGCGGTCGGCACGTACTTGACCGCGCCGATCCCCTGGCCGCAGCCCCAGATGTCGCGCCAGGCCTTGGCCTTCTGGTTGCCGCCGGAGCCGAAGTTCATCTTCGAGGGGTCGGCGGTCGGCAGGTCGTCCGGATCGAGCCCCGCGGCGATGATCGAGGGGCGCAGGTAGTTGCCGTGCACGCCGGTGAAGAGGTTGGTGTAGACGATGTCGTCGCCGCGGCTGGCGACGATCATGTCCTTGTAGCCCTCGGCCGCGCGGGCCTCCTGCGTGGCGATGAAGGCCGAGCCGATGTAGGCCAGGTCCGCGCCCATCGCCTGCGCCGCCAGAACCGCGCGACCGTTCCCGATCGCGCCCGAGAGCGCGATCGGGCCGTCGAACCACTCGCGCAGCTCCTGGACGATCGCGAACGGCGAGAGCCGGCCGGCATGGCCGCCGGCGCCGGCGGCGACCGGGATCAGCCCGTCGGCGCCCTTCTCGATCGCCTTGCGGGCGAAGGTGTCGTTGATGATGTCGTGCAGCACGACGCCGCCCCAGCCGTGCACCGCGGCGTTCACGTCCTCGCGGGCTCCAAGCGAGGTGATCACCACCGGAACCTTGTACTTGGCGCAGAGCTCGACGTCCTGCTCGAGCCGGTCGTTGGTCTTGTGGACGATCTGGTTGACCGCGAACGGCGCCGACGGCGCTTCCGGGTGCGCGCGGTCGTGCGCGGCCAGCGTCTCGGTGATCTCGGCCAACCACTCGTCAAGCTGCGAGACCGGCCGTGCGTTCAGCGACGGGAACGCGCCGACGATCCCCGCCTTGCACTGCGCGATCACGAGCTCGGGGCCGGAGATGATGAATAGCGGCGAACCGATCACCGGCAGGCGGAGGCGATCGCGAAGGACGGGGGGCAGCGACATCGGGACGGGGACTCCGGCAAGGCTGGGTTGCTTGCATCTGCGCACGATAAGCGTACGGTGTAAACATGGAACGTCGCGTCAAGCCGCCGCAATCCCGGGCCCGCTCGGCGGATGCGCGCGGCGAGGTCCGCGGCCGGCTCTGCGATGCGGCGGCGAAGCTTTTCCTCGAGGAAGGCGAGGCCGCGCTCTCGATGCGGCGCCTCGCGTCGGAAGTCGGCTGCAGCCCGATGGCGCCATACCGCCACTTCGCCGACAAGGCCGCGCTGATCGCGGCGATCCGCGCCCAGGCCTACGACCGCCTGGCCGACGCGCTGGAGGGCGTGGCGAAGGACGAGCGGCGCCGGGCGCGCGACATCGGCGAGGCCTACGTTCGCTTCGCCCGCGAGAACCCCGCCGCCTACAAGCTGATGTTCGACCTCGCCCAGCCCGACGAGGCCGCTTATCCCGAGCTGGTCGCCGCCGCGGCCCGGGCCCGCGAGGCGATGAGCCGCTACGTGCGCGAGCTGGTCGAGGCCGGCGTGCTGGCCGGCGATCCGACCCAGCTCGGCTATGTCTTCTGGGCCGCGATCCACGGCCTCGTGGTGCTCGACCTCGCCGGCCGCATCCCCCCCGACATCGGCTTCGAGACGCTGCGCCTGAAGACGCTCGGCGCGCTGATGCGGGGGCTGCGCGCGTAGACCCTTTCCCCCTCTGGGGGAAAGCGGTGCGCCGTCGCGTAGCGACGCGGCCGATGGGGGGAATGCACCCACTCGCCCCCATTGTCGCTCCCGCTTCGCGGCGCCGCGACGTTTCCCCCGCGGGGCGGGGGAAGGTTTTCACCCGCCGCCGATCTTCGGGATCAGGCAGACTTCGCTGGTTTCGCCCAGCGCCGCGTGGTCGGCGTCCTGGAAGATCTCGCCGTCGATGGCGATCGCCATGCGGCGGCCGACGTAGTCCCCGAGACCCGGCCAACGGGCCTCGAGCTCGCGAATCATGCCGGCGACCGTCCCGGCGGCGACGTCGAACTCCGCCGCCCCGCCGGTGAACTGCGCGACGTCGCCGCCCATGGCCACCACGTGCGGCACGGACGAGCGCCGCTGGTCAGCGCGCCGCGTCGATCGCGGCGCGGATCTTCGGCGGCGAGAGCGGCAGATCGGGCATGCGGACCCCGATCGCGCGCCTGACCGCGTTCGCCACCGCCGCCAACGGCGGCACGATCGGCGCCTCGCCGACGCCCTTCGCGCCATAGGGGTGGCGCGGGTTGGGCACCTCGATCATCACCGTGTCGATCATCGGCAGGTCTGAGGCGACCGGAACGCGGTAGTCGAGGAAGCCGGCGTTCTCCATCCGACCCTCGCTGTCGTAGATGTACTCCTCGTTCAGCGCCCAGCCGACGCCCTGGGCGACGCCGCCCTGCATCTGGCCCTCGACGTACGACGGGTGGATCGCCCGGCCGACGTCCTGGGTCGCGGTGTAGCGCAGCACGGTCACATGGCCGGTCTCGGGATCGACCTCGACGTCGCACATGTGCGCGGCGAAGCCCGGCCCGGCGCCCTGGGCGTTGAGCGAGACCTCGGCCGAGACCGGCCCGCCGGTGCGCGCCGACTGGGCCGCCAGGCCCTTCAGCGTCAGCGGCTTCTGCTCGCCCTTCGAGGCGTCAAGGCAGTGCGCCTTGCCAGCCGACCACTCGACGTTCTCCGGGGAGGTGTCCCAGATCTTCGCGGCGCGCGCCTTCAGGTTCTCGACCACCTTCTCGGCCGCGCGGACCACGGCCATGCCGGTCGCGAACGTGGTGCGGCTGCCGCCAGTCAGCATCGAGTAGCCGATCGAGGCGGTGTCGGCGACGACCGGCCGGACGTCCTCGACCGAAATGCCAAGCGTCTCGGCGGCCATGATCGCCATCGAGGCGCGCGAGCCGCCGATGTCCGGGTTGCCGGTCACGACCGTCGCCGTGCCGTCCTCGCCGATGTGCACGGCCGCCGTGGATTCGCCGCCGACGTTGAACCAGAACCCGACCGCGATGCCCCGGCCCTGGTTCGGGCCGAGCGGGACGTCGTAGTTCGGGTGCTGCTTCAGCGCGTGCAGCGCCTGCAGGAAGCCGATGTTCTGGAACGTCGGGCCGTAGGCGGCCTTCACGCCGTCGCGGGCGCCGTTCTTGTCCCGGAGGTCCACCGGATCCATGCCGAGCTTGAGGGCCAGGTCGTCCATCGCGCTCTCGACCCCGAACGCCGAGATCGGCGCGCCGGGCGCGCGGTAGGCGGCGGTCTTCGGCGAGTTGGTGACGACGTCCCAGCCGACGATGCGGAAGTTCGGGATGTCGTAGCAGGCGAGCGCGGTCATGCACGCGGTGCCGACCGGCGAGCCCGGGAAAGCGCCGGCCTGGAACTTCAACGTCACTTCGGCCGCCGTGATGGTCCCGTCCTTCTTCGCGCCGAGCTTGACCTCGATCACCCCGCCCGAGGTCGGGCCGGTGGCGCGGAACACCTCGTCGCGGCTCATAACCAGCTTCACCGGCGCGCCGGCATGGCGCGAGAGCAGCAGCGCGACCGGTTCGAGGTAGACCGTGGTCTTGCCGCCGAAGCCGCCGCCGATCTCGGCGGGCGTCACGCGCAGGTCGGAGATGTCGAGCTTGAGCACCTTGGCGCAGTAGGTGCGGACCATGAAGTGGCCCTGGCTGGAGCTCCAGATCTGACCCTGTCCGTCGGGCCCCATCGAGGCGACGCAGGCGTGCGGCTCGATGTAGCCCTGGTGCACCGACTTGGTGGTGTATCGGCCCTCGACGACGACGTCGGCGGCGGCCAGCGCCGCGTCGACGTCGCCGCGCACGAACTGGTGCTTGCGGGCGATGTTGGACGGCAGCTTCGGCCGCTCCTCCAGGCCCTCGGTGAAGATGTGGGCGTGCAGCACCGGCGCGTTCGGCGCCATCGCGTCCTCGACGTCGATCACGTGCGGCAGCGGCTCGTAGGTCACCTCGATCAGGTCGAGCGCCGCCTCGGCGATCGTCGGCGAGGTGGCGGCGACCGCTGCGACCGCATGGCCCTCGTAGAGCGCTTTCTGACGGGCCATCACGTTCCAGGCCAGGTCGCGCATGCTGGAGGCCGCCTCGCCGCCCTCGATCAGCTCGTCCGCGAGATCGGGGAAGTCGGCGCCGGAGACCACCGCCTTCACGCCAGGCAGGGCGAGCGCCTTGCGGGCGTCGACGCTGACGATCTTGGCGTGGGCGTGGGGGCTGCGCTTGATCCGGCCATAGAGCATGCCCGGCATCACGAAGTCGGCGCCGAACGCGGCCCGGCCAGTCACCTTCTCGATGCCGTCGGGGCGGATCGGCCGGGTGCCGACGCTGTGGAAGCCTTCGCCCGTCTCCGGGCGGTCGAGAACGTCGCTCATGCGGCCCTCCGCTCTTGTCTCAAGACCGCGGCCGCATCGAGCACGGCGCGGATCACCTTGTCGTAGCCTGTGCACCGGCAGAGGTTGCCCGCGAGCCAGTAGCGGGTTTCCTCCTCGGTCGGGTCGGGATTGGTATCGAGCAGCGCCTTGGCGGCGACCAGCAGGCCCGGCGTGCAGAAACCGCACTGCAGGGCCGCATGCTCGAGGAACTTCTGCTGCAGCGGGTGCAGATCGCCGCTGTGGGCCATGCCCTCGATCGTCTCGATCCGGTGGCCCTCGGCCTCGGCCGCCAGCATCAGGCACGAGCAGACCAGCCGGCCGTCGACGATGACGCTGCAGGCGCCGCAGTCGCCCGACCCGCAGCCTTCCTTCGAGCCGGTGAGCCCAAGCTCGTCGCGCAACGCGTCGAGCAGGGTGGTTCCCGGATCGGTCAGGAACTCGGCGGTGTCGCCGTTCACGACGGCGGTGACGTGGATCTTGCTCATTCAGCGGGCCTCCGCCCGGTTGTAGGCGATCGCCGCGGCCCGACGGGCCAGCACGCCGGCGATCTTGGTGCGATAGTCGATCGTGCCGCGCTTGTCGTCGATCGGGTTGCAGGCGGCCCTCGCCGCGGCGTCGAGCTTCTCGAGCGCCGCGTCGGTCAGCTTGCCGCCCACGAGCGCCTGGCCGGCGGCGGCGACGAGCAGGGTCGTCGGCGCGACCGCGCCCAGCGAGACGTACGCCTCGGTGATAGTCCCCGCGTCGTCCAGAGCCAGGCTGACGCCCGCGCCGACCACGGCGATGTCCATCTCGGTGCGGGGGATGAGCCGCAGGTAGGCGTCGGCCGCGCGCTTTGGCCTGGGCGGCAGACGGAACTCGAGGATGATCTCGCCCGGTTGCAGCGTCGTGCGGCCGGGGCCGGCCTGAATTGTCTCGACCGGCGCCTCTCGCCGGCCAGCGGGGCCGACGATGACGCAGGTCGCGCGCGCGGCGATCAGCGCCGGCACGCTGTCGGCCGCCGGCGAGGCGTTGCAGAGGTTGCCGCCCAGTGAGGCGCGGCCCTGCACCTGGGTCGAGCCGATCAGGTTCGCGGCCTCGACGACTCCCGGCCAGGCGCGGACGAGCGCGGCGTCCTCTCCGAGCACGGCCCCGGACGTGGCCGCGCCGATCGTGAAGCCGCCGTCGGCCTCGCGCCGAACGCCGGTGGCGCCGGGGATGCGCTTCAGGTCGACGACCGTGGCGGGCCTGGCGCGGCCTGCCCGCATCTGGACGATCAGGTCCGTCCCGCCGGCCAGCACCTTGGCGGTGGGCGCGGCCAGCAGCGCCTTCACCGCGTCGTCGATCGTGGTCGGGGCGACGTAGTCGAACTGTGGCATGGGCTCTCCCGCGGCGTCCGCGCTCCGGGCGGCGCCGCTCGCGCCTAACTTAGTGATCGGCGATCATCAGAGGCAATGGGGTTTGGCGGATGATTGCGACTTAGGCCGGCGCAGCCTCGCCCCATTCGTTCCATCCGGCCCAGTGCGGCGTGCCCGGCAGGTACATCGTCTCCTTGCGCAACAGGCGAAATCCCGCCGCCTCGATCGTCGGCGTGACGGGGCGGGTCAGGTGGCAGCCGCCGGCGATCCGCTTCCAGACCGGCTCGATCCGCCGCTGCCACTTCACGACGTTCGCGTCGGGGGCGAGGCCGTGCTCGCAGAAGATCAGGCGGCCCTCGGGCTTCAGCACCCGCCGCGCCTCGGCGAGCGCCGCGGCCGGGTCCTGCACCGAGCAGAGCGTGAAGGTGCAGACCACGCAGTCGAACGTCTGCCGCTCGTACGGCAGCGCCTCGGCCCGGCCGTCGCGGACGTCGACCCTGACGCCGGCCGACTTCGCCGCTTCGGCGGCCTTCTTGCGCATCTCGTCGGAAGGCTCGACCGCGTCGACCTCGGTGACCTTCGAAGCATCGTAGAACGGCAGGTTCAGGCCGGCGCCCATGCCGAGTTCAAGCACGCGGCCCGACGCGCCGGGCACGACCTTGCGGCGTTGGTAGGCGATCGGCTTGGCCGAGCAGGCGCAGCCGATCAGCCATGGGACGACGTAGCGGTCGTAAAGCGAGGCCATGCTCAGCTCCCTGGCGAAAGGTCGAACTCGTCGCGCGCCGCGGCCTCGACCGCAGCGTCCGAGAAGGCGAGCGGAAAATAGTCGCCCGCCGCCCAGAGGGGGAAAAGGTCGCGGTAGTGGGCGCTGAACGGATCGCCCGACTGGCCCGGCGTGTTGACCGCGACCGACTTGTCCCAGTCGCCGACATCCATGTTGAGCCGCACCGAGGCGCCCGAGATCGCACTGAAGTCGCGCTTGTTCCAGGTCGATGCGGCCGGCGTCGAAGCGCCGCCGCGGACCTCGAGCGGGCCCACCGTCATCTGCGCGGCGAGCGACGGGTCTGCGAGCGCCGCGGCGGCGGGGACGAAATGCGCCTTGTGCAATCCACCCCAAGTCCAGCCGGACGCGTCGGGCCCGAGCTTGGCGCGTACGTCGCGCACCGCCTCGGCCAGGCTCTCGAGCAGCGCCTTGTCGCGCACCGGCGCGGCGGCCGGGCTCTCGAGGAACGTGACTTCGGCGTCGAGGCTGCCGTCGCCGACGATCGCCAGCGCCGCCGTCGGCGTCACGGCGGCCACCAGCGTCTTGCCGAGGTGCAGCACCGACCAGTCCTCGTAGAGCGCCGCCGCCGCGCTGTCGACGCTTTCGCGGCAGTCCCAGCCCTTGATCAGCGAGAGACCCAGCGAAGCGTCGGGATCGGCGGAGGTCAGCGCGGCGAGCAGCGCCTTCAGCCGGCAGGCCTCGGTGCTGGTCGGATCCATCTGCAACGCCATCGAGTCGGCGAGGCTGACGTGCGGGTTTCCCGCCAGCACCTGCTTGATCCGCCGGATCCGGGTCGGATCGCTCCACTCGAACCCGACCTTGCGTTCGGCGACCGGATAGCCCGCCGGCAGGTTCATCTCGTTGGCCGAGGCGAACCAGCCCTCGGGCGGATTGTGGGTGCTCGGCAGCTGGTCTGCGGTGAGGAACCCCTCCCACTCGTAGCGGCCGTCGCCCGGCACGGGCATGAGGCCGTCCCAGTTCGGGCGGATCGGCGCCCGGCCGGCGGCGATCCAACCGATGTCGCCGGCGGTCGAGGCGAAGATCATGTTCTCCGACGGCGCGCCCCACTGGCTCATGTCGGCGTAAAAACTCGGCCAGTCAGCCGCGTCGTCGTACTCGATCGAGCCGAAGTAGGCGCTGGTCCCAGGCTCGGCCCAGACCGTGCGGATCGCGAACGCGTGCTTGCCGTCGCTCTTCAGCACCGGGCCGTGGCGTGTGAAGTCGAGCTCGACGTCGTGCGGCGCCTCGCCCTTCACCGGGATCTGCTCGTGGACGATCGCCATGTCCGCCCAGCCGCCCTGGTAGCGGTACTGACGCGGATTGGCGGGGTTGAGGTCGTAGACGTAGAGGTCTTCCTGATCGATCGCGAAGATCGTCAGGCCGAACGCGATCGCCTCGTTGTGGCCGACCGAGACGCCAGGCAGCGCCGGCTCGCCCGCGCCGATCACGTCGAGGCCCGGCGCCTTCAGGTGCACGAGGTAGCGCAGCGAAGGGACGCCCAGGCTGCGGTGCGGATCGTTGGCCAGGATCGGCCGGCCGGTCGCGGTCCGGGCCGCTGAGATCACCCAGTTGTTCGACCCCTCGGCCGCGGCGCGGTCCTCCATCGCCGCCAGCTGCGCGCCGGGCGTCTCGGCGACTGGTCGGCCAGCCGCGTGGAACTCGACGTCCCGCGTGCCGAGCACGTAGTCGTTCAGCACGTCAGCCGGGATGACGCATGGGTCCAGCCCGGCCGGGACCTTGGTGGTCCAGGCCGGCTCCAGCTTGCGGCGCAGCGCGTCGGCCGCGAGGCCGGCTGCGCAGGCGACGCGGGCCCGCGCCACCTCGGAGTCGACGTTGCGGGTCAGCGCGTGGCTACGGATGCGGACCACGTCCTCCGGCTTCCAGAGATCGGGCTGGCTTGCGGTCAGCCTGAACTCCACCGGCAACGGCAGGCGCCCCGCACGGACCTCGGAGACGTAGGCGTTGACGCCGGCCACGAACGCCTCGGCCCGCGCCTTGGCCTTGGGGCCATAAGCGGCCCATTCGGCGTCCATATCGCCGCGGTAGAGAAAGAGCCGCGCGGCGCGGTCCTGGGCGACGTAGGCCGTCCCGAAGCTGGCCGAGAGCAGACCGAGGCCGCGCTTGCGCCAGAGGTCGATCTGCCAGAGCCGGTCGCGCGCGGCGTTCCAGCCCTGCAGGAAAAAGGCGTCCCGATCGGACGCCGCCTCGATGTGCGCCACGCCCCACTGGTCGACGAGGATCTTCGCCGGCGCCTGAAGGCCCGCGACTGCGAGCTGCTCGCGCCGCACCGCGCTCGATGGGTCCGCACCCGCCGTCGAGACGAACGCGAGCGCGAGCGCCAGGCCCGCGAGAACCGCCCCCCGCACCGCTAGTTCCGGTGCGGAATCACGACCGGCAGGGTCTCGTAACCCTTGACGAACACCGAGTGGGTCCGGGTCGGCTCGCCGGCCAGCTCCACCACCGGGAAGCGCTTCAGGATCTCTTCCCAGATGATCGTGAGCTGCAGCTCGGCCAGGCGGTTGCCGACGCAGCGATGGATGCCGAAGCCGAACGACAGGTGGGTGCGCGGTCTGGGCCGGTCGATGACGTAGGCTTCCGGGTCGTCAATGACCCGATCGTCGCGGTTGCCGGAGACGTACCACATGGCGACAAGGTCGCCCTTGCGGATCGTCTTGCCCTCGACCTCGAAATCCTGGGTCGCCGTGCGCCGCATGTGCGCGAGCGGCGTCTGCCAGCGGATCGTCTCGGAGACCATCGAGGGGATCAGCGACGGGTCTGCGCGAAGCTTGGCGTACTGCGCCGGGTGCTTGTTCAGCGCATAGACCGAGCCGGAGATCGTGTTCCGCGTCGTGTCGTTGCCGCCGATGATCAGGAGCCCGAGGTTGCCGTTGAAGGTGTTGACGTCCATGTCGCGCGTCGCCTCGCCGTGCGCGAGCATCGAGATCAGGTCGAACTTCGGCTCCGCGTTCACCCGCTCGTTCCAGAGCTCGCGGAACGTGGAGAAGCAGACATCGAGCTCTTCGCGCTTGTGGTCCCAGCTCTTCACCGGGCCGTGGCCGGGGGCGTTGGTCATCATGTCCGACCAGTAGGTCAGCCGCCGGCGTTGCTCGAACGGGAAGTCGAAGAGCGTCGCCAGCGTCATCGCCGTCAGCTCCTTCGAGACCAGGTCGACCCAGTCGAACTCGACGCCGATCGGCAGGTCGTCGAGGATCAGCCCGGCCCGCTCGCGGATCACCGGCGCCATCCGCTCGAGGTTCGCCGGGGCGACCACCGGGCTGACGGTCTTGCGCTGCTCGTCGTGGCGCGGCGGGTCCATGGAGATGAAGCTCTGGCGCTGCGGGCGCTTGGCCATCTCGAGCTTGGCTTCCTTGCTCTGCAAGGTGATGCCGTCTTCGGACGAAAACACCTGGTGGTTCACGTCAATCGACATGATGTCGTTGTAGCGGGTGACAGACCAGAACGGGCCGTAGTCGCTGTCGGGCGTGTAGTGGACGGGCGCCTCGGCCCGCAGCCGCTCGAAGATCGGCCAGAACGCGTCGCTCGCGAACAGGTCGGGTTGCGCCGGGTTCAGTTCGTCGAGCGGCGTCGCGTAGGCCCTCGCGCGGGCCTCATGCTTAAGGTCGACCGATCCGTCCAAAGCCACCTCCCTTATCGGTGTTCACCCGACGATGAACCGTTTCGGAGGGTTGTAAAGACGGGGATCGCCGCCGCCGCTGCCGGCGTCGGGACCGCCTGATGCAGATCGCTAGCGAGCGGCGGGCGTCGCTAGTGGCGGGTCAGCAGGGTGCTGCAGTAGGCGAGTACGTTCAACGTCAGCGCCAACCATAGCATCGGCTTCAGCAGCCCGGTGTGCGGCCGCTCGGGTTCGACCCAGTTGAAGTTGATCATCGGCATCGGCTGGGCCCTCTAGCACAAGGTCCTTAAGCCTCCGTGAGTCTGCGTAACGTTGTCATCCGAATTCCGCCACGGCGCGCGCTGTTGACTTCCCCAGCGCCCTGGGTCGCCAATGCCGCCTTCGCCGCCCAGGGAGAGCGCATGATCAAGACCCGCGTCACCGAGATGCTCGGGATCGAATATCCGATCGTCCAGGCGCCGATGGGCTGGATCGCGCGGGCGCAGCTCGCCTCGGCGGTCTCCAACGCCGGCGGGCTCGGGATCATCGAGACCTCGTCGGGCGATCTCGACGCGGTGCGCGAGGAAGTGAAGAAGATGCGGCGGCTGACCACCAAGCCGTTCGGCGTCAACATCGCCCAGGCGTTCGTGCGGGATCCCGACATCGTCTCGTTCGTGGTCGACCAGGGCGTGAAGTTCGTCACGACCTCCGCCGGCGATCCCAACCGTTACTGCAGCGCGCTCAAGGAGGCAGGCCTCACCGTCTTCCACGTCGTGCCCTCGCTGGCGGCCGCGCAGAAGGCGATCGACGCGGGTGTGGACGGGCTGGTGGTCGAGGGCGGCGAGGGCGGAGGGTTCAAGAATTCGCGCGAGGTCGCATCGATGGTGCTGCTGCCGCTGGTCTGCTCGAAGGTCGGCGTGCCGGTGATCGCCGCGGGCGGGATCGTCGACGGGCGCAGCATGGCCGCCGCCTTCGCGCTCGGCGCCGAGGGGGTGCAGATGGGCACCCGCATGGTCTCGTCGGCCGAGAGCCCGGTGCACGGCAACTGGAAGGACGCGATCCTCGCGGCGCGCGAGACCGACACGGTGTTCCTGAACCGCTTCGGTCCGGGCCCGGCGCTTCGGGCGCTGCGCACGCAAAAGACCACCGAATTCGAGAAGTCGCCGCCGGAGAACATCATGCGCGAGTTCGGCCACGCGCTCGACCTCTACTTCGGCGGCGACATGGAGGCCTCGATCGCGCTCTCCGGCCAGGTCGCCGGACGGATCGACGAGGTGAAGCCCGTCGCCCAGGTGATCGCCGAGACGGTGGCCGAGTTCGAGGACGTCACCGCCGAGCTCGGGCGGCGCTACGGCGCGAAGGCGATGGCGTAGGGAAGGAGACAAACGATGCCCGACACCCGCGAGCACGACGCCGCTTCGATGCAGGCCCTGCTGGCCAAGCAGAAGGCGGCGCACCTGCGCGATGGTCCGCCGTCGCCTGAGAAGCGGATCGAGCGCCTCGACCGCTGCATCGGCCTGCTGGTCGACAACCGCAAGGCGATCGAGGACGCGCTCAACGCCGACTTCGGCGTGCGGTCACGCGAGTCCACCGCGTTCGCCGACGTTGCGTCGTCGATCGGCCCGCTGCAGCTCGCCAAGGCGAACGTGCGCAAATGGATGCGGCCCGAACGGCGCAAGACGACGCCGGCGCTGCTGGGGCTGTTCGGCGCCAAGGCCGAGCTGCGCTTCCAGCCCAAGGGCGTGATCGGCGTGATCAGCCCCTGGAACTTCCCGGTGAACCTCACGTTCACGCCGCTCGCCGGTATCCTGGCGGCGGGGAACCGGGCGATGATCAAACCCTCCGAGTACACCCCGGCCACTTCCGAGCTCATGGCGCAGATGTTCGGCGGCGCATTCTCGGAGGAAGAGATCGCGGTCATCACCGGCGGCCCGGACGTCGGCCAGGCGTTCGCGGGCCTTGCGTTCGACCACCTGCTCTTCACCGGCGCGACGGGGATCGCCCGGCACGTGATGAAGGCGGCCGCCGACAATCTGACGCCGCTGACCCTTGAGCTCGGCGGCAAGAGCCCGGTGATCCTCGGCCGCTCGGCCGACCTGCCGACCGCGGCCGCGCGGATCATGAACGGCAAGACCCTCAACGCCGGGCAGATCTGTCTGGCCCCGGACTATGTGCTGACGCCCAAGGAGAGCCTCGACACGTTCGTCGGAGAGGCGGAAGGCGCGGTCCGCAAGATGTTCCCGACGATCAAGGACAACCCGGACTACACCGCCGTCGTCGCCCAGCGGCACTTCGACCGGATCATGGGCCACATCGCCGACGCCCGGGCCAAAGGCGCGCGGGTGATCGAGATCAAGCCTGAGGGCGAGGACCTCACCCAGCAAGAGCACCGCAAGATCGCCCCGACCCTGATTCTCGAGCCCACCGACGACATGACGGTGATGCAGGAGGAGATCTTCGGCCCGGTGCTGCCCGTGAAGACCTACCAGGCGGTCGACGAGGCGATCGCCTACGTCAACGCGCACGACCGGCCGCTCGGCCTCTACTACTTCGGCGACGACGCGGCCGAGCGAGAGAAGGTGCTCACCGGCACGACGTCTGGCGGCGTCACCGTCAACGACGTGATCTTCCACGTCGCCCAGGAAGACCTGCCGTTCGGCGGCGTCGGCCCCTCGGGGATGGGCAGCTATCACGGCGTCGATGGCTTCCGCGAGTTCAGCCACAAGAAGTCAATCTTCACGCAGATGAAGAAGGACATCGGCCCGCTCGTGCAGATGCGCCCGCCTTATGGTCCGGCGATCCGCAAGTACCTCGACGGCGCAATCAAGCGTTAGCATAAGCGCCTGCTGGCGAGGCCCGTTTCTGCGACAGTCGCGGACCGCCGGGGCCGCTTAAGACTTCCTTGACGTCGAGTGCGCAAATCGTCACACCAAGCGTTGGATTGCTTGGCTGTGGCCGCGTCCTATTGTGGCCCCAGACGACGGCTCAGAGGGGACTCGCAGATGAGAAAGCTACTGTTCGTGGGCGTCGCGTCTACGGCGCTCGGCTTTGGCGGCATCGCCGCCGCGCAACCGCTGACCGACGACTGGTCGGGCCTTTACGGCGGCGCGGAGATCGGCGGCGTTTGGGCCAAGGACAAGCTGACGGAAACTACGGCCTTCGTGCCGCCGTTCAGCGGCCATGCGACAGTTGACTTCCACGCCGCGGAAGGCGGTGGCCTGCTCGGCTACAACTTCCAGCACGAGAACATCGTCTTCGGCCTCGAAGGCGACTACCAGGCCACGGGGCTCGCCAAGACCCAGACCTGCCTGATCCAGGACTTCAACGCCGGCAACGCCAACGGCGGCTTCTGCTTCCCGGGCGTCGGCACCGTCGGCAACCCGCAAGGGTACGCGTTCCGCGATCGTCAGTACTGGGACGCCTCGATTCGCGGTCGCCTCGGCGTGGTCTTCGGCCGGGCGCTGATCTACGGCGAAGGCGGCTGGGCGACCGCCCGGCTCGAGACCGAATACTCGACGACGTTCGGGGCCTTGCCGCTGGGTCGCGAGATGTTCTCGGGCAACGTATCTGGCTACACCTTCGGCGCAGGCGTCGACTACAAGGTCGCTCCGCACTGGCGCGCAGGCCTCGAGTACCGTTACTCTAACTACGGGACCCGTACGGATGCGGTGAACCTCGCGGGCTCGTTCTGGAACGGCTACGCGGACCACCACCGGCTGAACAACAATGCGATCAAGTTCCGCATCATCTACGCGCTGAACGAGCCGGCGCCTCCGCCGCCACCGCCTCCGCCGCCACCGCCGCCACCGCCTCCGCCGCCTCCGCCGCCTCCCCCGCCGCCGCCTCCGCCGCCGGCCAAGGAGACCAAGGAGTTCATCGTCTACTTCCCGTTCGATCAGTACGTCCTGACCCCCGACGCTCAGTCGGTGGTGCAGGAAGCGGCGCAGTATGCGACCGGGGAGCAGACCTCGAACCACATCACCGTG
>DATKMZ010000057.1:0-11440 GCA_035541575.1 Caulobacteraceae bacterium
TTCGCCGCCGCGACCGCCTCCAGCGACGCCGGGCCCAGCGCCAGGACGTCGAGCGCGCCGTCCTCGAAGTCGCGCTCGAACATCCGCTCCAGCGAGAGCAGCGAGGCCAGCGCGAGCGCGACCCAGGCGATCCCGCTCGCCAGGCCCGCGAGTCGCTTGTCGCTGGGGTCGGTGGAGAGCGGCACCAGCGTCGCGACGCCGGCGTAGAACCCGATCGCCAGGATCGGCCCGCCGCCGCTCCACGCCAGGGCCAGCTCGCGCCGTAGGACGAGCGCCAGCGCCTTCATGCGGCGAGCCCCAGGTTGCGCGCTGCGATCGGCAGCGGATCGTGCACGGCCGCCAGGATGAGGCCGCCGCCGGCCAGATGCTCGGCCATCACCTCGCCGAACAGCGCGCGGTGCGCGGCGTCCAGCGGGGCCAGCGGCTCGTCGAGCAGCCACAAGGGGCGGCGCGCGCCGATCAGGCGGGCGAGCGCCAGGCGCCGGCGCTGACCGGCCGACAGGTGGCGCACGGCGAGATCCAGCACCCGGACGAGACCCAGCCGGTCGGCGGCGGCCCGCGCCGACGCATCGTCGCCGCCGGTCCAGGCGACCTGGAACATCAGCTCCTCGCGCGCGGTTCGGTTTCCTTTCAGCCCGTCGGCATGCCCGACCAGGTGGACGCCGCCCCGGCGCGCCTCGTCCGGCTCGAGCGCGCCTGCCGCACCTTCGAACCCGATCGACCCCTCCGTCGGCCGGATGAAGCCCGCGATCGCGCGCAGCAGGCTGGTCTTGCCCGCGCCGTTCGGACCGGTCAGCGTCAACGCTTCGCCGGCCGCGAGTTCGAAGCCGAGCCCCTCGAACAGACGCCGCTCGCCGCGGCTCAGCGTCAATCCCTCGACCTGCAGGCGAGCGATCACGCGCGCAATCCGCCATCGCAGGGCGTGGGCGCATGGACGTGCGCGCCCCCCACGTCTATGAAGCCGGCGGCCGCAAACTGGGGACTCTTATCAGCCTTGCGCGGCGCGAGGCGGGACGCTGTGAGTCCCGTCTTTGCGCGCGACCCCGGTACCGATGTTCGGGCGGCCTTGAACAGGGAAGGACCCTCTCATGGCTTCGATCGACAGCCTCAAGACCCGCCGCGAAATCACCGCGGGCGGGAAGACCTACCATTACTATAGCTTGCGCGCGGCGGAAGACGCCGGTCTTGCCGGCGTCTCGCGCCTGCCTGTGTCGCTCAAGGTGCTGCTGGAGAACCAGCTGCGGTTCGAGGACGGCGTCTCGGTCAGCGGCGACGACCTCAAGGCTTTCGCGTCGTGGCTCAACAACAAAGGTGCGGCCGAGCACGAGATCAGCTTCCGCCCGGCGCGCGTCCTGATGCAGGACTTCACCGGCGTGCCGGCCGTGGTCGACCTCGCGGCCATGCGCGACGCGCTCGCCAAGCTCGGCGCCGACGCGGCCAAGATCAATCCGCTGGTGCCGGTCGACCTCGTGATCGACCACTCGGTGATGGTCGACTATTTCGGCGCGCCGACCGCCTTCGGCCGCAACGTCGAGAAGGAGTATGAGCGCAACCTCGAGCGCTACCGGTTCCTGCGCTGGGGCTCGTCGGCGTTCAACAACTTCCGCGTGGTGCCGCCGGGCACCGGCATCTGCCACCAGGTGAACCTCGAGTACCTGGCCCAGACAGTCTGGACCAACGAGGTCGGCGACGATGCGTTCGCCTACCCCGACACCGTGGTCGGCACCGACAGCCACACCACGATGGTCAACGGCCTCTCGGTGCTGGGCTGGGGCGTCGGCGGGATCGAGGCCGAGGCCGCGATGCTGGGCCAGCCGATCCCGATGCTGATCCCCGAGGTGATCGGCTTCAAGCTGACCGGCGCGCTGCCGGAAGGCGCCACGGCGACCGACCTGGTGCTGACCGTCACCCAGATGCTGCGCAAGAAGGGCGTGGTCGGCAAGTTCGTCGAGTACTTCGGCGACGGCCTGCAGCACCTGACGATCGAGGACCAGGCGACGATCGCCAACATGGCGCCCGAGTACGGCGCCACCTGCGGCTTCTTCCCGATCACCCAGTCGACGCTCGACTACCTGGCGCGCACCGGCCGCAACAAGGATCGCGTGGCGCTGGTCGAGGCCTACGCCAAGGAGCAGGGCCTCTGGAGCGAGCCCGGTCAACCCGAGCCCACCTTCTCCGACGTGCTCGAGCTCGACCTTTCGACCGTGCAGCCGTCCATGGCCGGGCCGAAGCGGCCGCAGGACCGCGTCGCGCTCGCCGACGCCGCCAGCGCATTCAAGGGCGCGCTGACGAGCGAGTTCGGCAAGGACGACGAGGACGCCGGCAAGCGCGTGCCGGTCAACGGCGAGGACCACGATGTCGGCAACGGCGACGTGGTGATCGCGGCGATCACCTCGTGCACCAACACCTCGAACCCGGGCGTGCTCTTGGCCGCCGGCCTGCTGGCGAAGAACGCGGTCGCCAAGGGGCTCAAGACCAAGCCCTGGGTGAAGACCTCGCTCGCCCCCGGCTCGCAGGTGGTGACCGACTACCTCGAGAAGGCCGGCCTGACGAAGCCGCTCGACGCGCTCGGCTTCAACCTCGTCGGTTACGGCTGCACCACCTGCATCGGCAACTCCGGCCCGCTGCCGGAGTCGATCTCGAAGGCGGTGCAGGAGAACGACCTCGTGGCGGTCTCGGTGCTCTCCGGAAACCGCAACTTCGAGGGCCGGGTGAACCCCGACACGCGGGCCAACTACCTGGCCTCGCCGCCGCTCGTGGTGGCCTACGCGCTGGCCGGCTCGATGAGCATGGATCTCGTCAACGAGCCGATCGGAACAGGCAAGGGGAACAAGCCGGTCTACCTGAAGGACATCTGGCCCTCCACCAAGGACATCCAGACCCTGCAGAAGAAGGTGGTCGGCGAGGAGATGTTCGAGCAGCGCTACGGCGACGTCTTCAAGGGCGACGCCCACTGGCAGGGGATCGACGTCGCCGGCGGCCAGACCTACGCCTGGGACATCGGCTCGACCTACGTGCAGAACCCGCCCTACTTCGAGGGGCTGGCGATGACGCCCGACCCGGTGACCGACATCATCGAGGCGCGCATCCTGGGTATCTTCGGCGACTCGATCACCACCGACCACATCAGCCCGGCCGGCAATATCCGGAAGGCCTCGCCGGCCGGCGAGTACCTCTCGCAGCACCAGGTCAGCCAGGCTGACTTCAACTCGTACGGGGCCCGGCGCGGCAACCACCAGGTGATGATGCGCGGCACGTTCGCCAACATCCGCATCCGCAACAGGATCACCGCCGACATCGAGGGCGGCGTGACCAAGCACTTCCCGTCCGGCGAGGTGATGCCGATCTACGACGCGGCGATGCGCTACAAGGCCGAGGGCCGTCCGGCGGTGATCTTCGCCGGCAAGGAATACGGCACCGGCTCGTCGCGCGACTGGGCGGCCAAGGGCACCAAGCTGCTGGGCGTGCGGGCGGTGATCGCCGAGACCTTCGAGCGGATCCACCGCTCGAACCTGGTCGGCATGGGCGTCTTGCCGCTGCAGTTCATCCACGAAGGCTGGCAGCGGATGGGCCTGACCGGCGAGGAGATCGTCTCGATCCGCGACCTCGAGGACGTCGCTCCGCGCAAGCAGCTGATGGTCGAGGTCTATCGCCCGTCGGACGGCAAGATCGCGCGCTTCCCGGTGCGCTGCCGGATCGATACGCCGACCGAGCTCGACTACTTCCGCCACGGTGGGGTGCTCAACTTCGTGCTGCGCAACCTCGCCAAGGCGCATTGATCGGCGCTGCAACCACGGCTCGTGAGCGCCCGGCGCCGCGCCGGGCGCTCACGGCTAAGTGAAGGCGAGGCCAGAAAAACTCCGACTAATACCGGCCCGATGAAGAGGGGCGCTTTGGTGCTGGCGATAGCGAGCCTCGCCGCCTCGGCGGGCGCTGCGCGGGCGAGGCCCCCGGTGGTGGTGGAGCTCTTCACCGCGCAGGGCTGCGCCTCTTGCAGCGCGGCGAGCGCGCACGTGGGCGAGCTGTCGGGCGACAAGGGCGTGCTGCCGCTGACGTTCTCCGTCGACTACTGGGACTACCTGGGCTGGAAGGACACTTTCGCCAAGCCGGAGTTCGCGGATCGTCAGCGTGCGTACGACAGGCGCCTCGGGGTCGCCGAGGTCTTCACGCCGCAGGTGATCGTCGACGGGCGCGCGCAGACCGCGGCGGTGAAGCCCGAGAGCGTGGACCGGCTGATCCGCGAGGCGCGCCGCACGACGTTCGATCCGCCGCAGATGAATTGGCGCGCGAGCGGCAAGGTGGCGATCGGCGGCGGCCGCCGGCCGCGCGGCGGCGCTGAGATCTGGCTGGTGCGCTACGACCCGCGCCAGATCGACACCGAGGTGAAGGACGGCGACAACCGCGGCCATACCGTCTCGGAGCGCAACGTCGTGGTCCAGCTGGTCCGGCTGGGCGCGTGGCGCGGAACGATGCTGCTGAAGCTGCCCCCGGCGCCCCAGGACGGGCTGAAGAGCCTGGTGCTGGTGCAGGCTTCCGACGGCGGACGGATCCTCGGCGTCCTTGCCGAGCCGGAGAAACCCTGAGGCCTGAAAAGCGAACCCCCGCGGTCGGAGGGGTGACCGCGGGGGCGCCTAGAGGGCTGTGTGTCGGCCAACCGGGCCCCGCGATCCAGGGGGGCTGGGGGGGCTGTTCAGGATCCGGGACCAGCGAGATGTCCCGATCAGCCGACAGTCACAACATCGGGGTTCAAGCGGGCGCGTGCTGGGCCGAAATAAGGTCATTTCAGGGCCGAAAGTTAACCTTGATTCATCTTTCGGCGAACTGTTGCGCCAGAGGCGCTCGCCAGCCGGGAATTGGCGCCTTAGGTTCACAATCGATGGCTTTGGAAATGTCGCCGCTCGCCAGTCGAACGGTCACCTTCTTCGAGCGACGGGAGCTCGATCGTCTGCTTCGACTTTACCACCGCATGGTCGCGGCCGGCCATTGGCGCGACTATGCCATTGATGGTCTGAAAGACGCTGCGGTATTCTCGGTCTATCGCCGCGCGTCGGAAGCGCCCCTCTACCGGATCGAGAAGCGGCCCGAGCTGGCGCGCCGGCAAGGCGCCTGGTCGGTGGTCGGCCAGGGCGGCCTGATCCTGCGCCGCGCCCACGAGCTCGACCAGGTGCTACGCTTCTTCGAGCGCGCCCGCTTCGCCGTCGTCGAGTAGCGCGGCCATCGCCGCCCTCGCCCGCTCCGGCGCCTCGGTCACCGGAGTCGAGTCGCTGACCTGGTCGAGCGAGCCGATGATCGGCAACGCACGCAGGACCTTATCTTCGATCTCGGCGCGGATCGCGGCCCAGATCTCCTCGGCGTTGATCACCGTGAACGGGCGCTCGAAGAAAGGCCCGACCCTCGGCTCGAACTCGCCGGGCAGGCCGCGCGATTGATGCAGGCGGCCGACCGCAAGGTAAGCCTCGGCGAGCGCCGCGTCGCGCGGCTTCCAGGTCTCGGCGGCGAGGACGCGGTCCAGGATCGGCGCGAGCTCGGCCGCGCAGGGCAGCCGCGCGAAGGCGCTGCCGAACCACTTCGGATAGGGCGCGTAGCGGCGTTCGATCAGGAAGGCCATCCGCATCACGTCACGTGCGAGCCGGGCGGCGATCACGCG
Source organism: Caulobacteraceae bacterium (assembly GCA_035541575.1). Taxonomy (GTDB): domain Bacteria; phylum Pseudomonadota; class Alphaproteobacteria; order Caulobacterales; family Caulobacteraceae; genus Acaudatibacter. The sequence goes on from DATKMZ010000057.1 coordinate 5,648, forward strand.
CGAGCCCAGGTCGTCGCCGACCAGGCCGGCGCGCCCGACGAAGGCCTGCTCCTCGGCGATGCGCCGCCACTGGCAGGCGAGCTTGTAGAGCCAGACGTCGCGCGGGAACCAGGCGAGCCTGGCGCGCAGCTCGGTCAGGCGCCCGTCGTCGTCGTGGAACACAGCCCCGGCCGTGAGCGCGATGAGCCGCTGCTCGGCGAGGCAGAGCCAGGCTTTCGCGTCGACCGGCGCCGGTCCGCCCAGCCATTGCGCGAGCGCGCGCTCCAGCGTCCACACCTCGAGTCCGTGGCGATCGTCTCCGATCGCACCGTCGCGATGCGGGACGGGGTGCGGACGGTTCGCCAGGCCGATCGGAAAGCCGAGGAAAGCCGTTGGCGCGGCCGCCAGGAAGCCCGCGACGACGTCCTGCGCCACCGCGCGAAAGTCATCCTCGGCGACGTAGAGCTGCACGCGCGGGCCCCAGTTGTGGTCCTGCGACATGACGTCGTCGAAGCCGAGCAGCTCCGAGCCATAGCCGATCAGCGCCGCGGCGTGGCGTAGCTGCGGGAACTCGGCCCCGAGCCAGGGCCGCACGACCTCGGCGTAGAACCGCCGCGAGAGCTCGATGCCCTGGACCAGAGCCATGGCGCGCTCCTTGCTCGAATACGTCCCGTTTACCCCGGGCGACCACCCTGGGACACCACGCCGACCGGAGCCCCGTCATGTCCTGCGACGCCGTCGCCCTCGCCGCCACTCTCTGGCTCGCCTCGACCAGCGCAGCCCCGGCGCCGGCCCAGCCGCAACCGGCGCTCGCCCCGCCTTCCGTGGCCGCCGAGCCGTTGTTCGCCGACATCGTCCGCCGCGCCGCCGCGCTCAAGAGCGAGACCGCCGCCTACGAGAAGGCCGACCTCGGCGCGGGATTCGATCAGTTGGCCGGCGCGGGCCAGTTCGAGACCCACGTCGCCGAGCTCTCCTCGCTCGACATGCAAGGGCACGTGACGCTGGTCCAGCGCGGCTACACCGACGACCTGAAGTGCATTCTGAAGGGCATCTCGCAGGACCTGCCGGTGAAGCTGAAGGCGCTCGAGGCCGCGAGCGACGCGAAGGCGCGCCATGCCGCGCTCGAGGACATGTTCTACCTGCTGCGCGACAACGTCGAGGTCATCACCGCGCCGCCGCAGCCGGCGGCCTAGCCGCGGCCGCCACGTCGAGCGCCTGCGCGACGAGGCCGCTGGTCAGCAGTTGCGGCAGCACCTTCGGCGCGCCGCCGTCGGTTCCGTAGACGAGATAGAGCGGCACGCCGACGCGGCCCTGATCGGCCAGCGCCTTGGCGATCGCCGAGTCGCGATTGGTCCAGTCGGCCTTGAGGTAGACCGCGCCGGTGCGCTGGAACGCCTTGATCGCCTCGGCGGTATTGATCGCGGTCTGCTCGTTGACCTGGCAAGTGACGCACCAGGCGGCGGTGAAGTCGACGAACACCGGCTTGCCCGCAGCGCGCAGCGCGGCGACACGCTCCGGCGACCAGGGCTCTGACGGGATGCCGGCCGCGATCGCGACGCTCGACGCAGACGACGGCGGGGCGCCGTAGGGCGCGACGGCGACCACGGCGACTGCGGCGGCCGCGGCGACGCCCGCCGCCCCGAACCCTGCGCGCGCACGATGGCCCAGGGCCGAGCGCCGCTGCGCCACGCCAAAGATCCAGGCCGCGAGCCCGACAAGCACCGCGGCTGCGAGGGCGGCGGCCAGACTGCCACGGTCGGTCTGCGCGGCCAGCACCCAGAGCAGCCAGGCCGCCGCCCCGTACATCGGAAACGCCAGCGCGCTCTTGAAAACGACCATCCAGGGACCGGGCTTCGGCATCCGTCGGAGCAGCGCCGGCGTGAAGGCGAGCAAGGTGAACGGCGCGGCGAAGCCCAGCGCCAGGGCCGTGAAGATCGCCAGCGCCGGCAGCGCGGGCTGCGTCAGCGCATAGCCCAGCGCCGGCCCCATGAAGGGCGCGGTGCAGGGCGCGGCCACGACCACCGCCAGCGCACCCGTGAAGACCGCGCCGATCAGGTCCGCCCGGCTGCTGAGGCCGACGCCCAGCCCCTGCAGCGAAGCGCCCACCTCGAACACGCCGGAGAGATCGAGCGCGGCGGCCAGCAGCACGAGCGCGAGGCCCGCAGTCACCACGGCCGGCTGCAGCTGCGCGCCCCAGCCGACGGCCTCGCCCGCGCCGCGCAGCGCGATGATGCCGCCCGCGAGCGCCAGGAACGTCCCTACGACGCCGACCAGGAAGGCGATCCCCTGCGCGCGCGCCGCGCCCGCCTCGTGCGGCCGTGCGATCAGCGAGGCGGCCTTCATCGAGAGGATCGGGAAGACGCACGGCATCAGGTTGAGGATGAGGCCGCCCAGGAACGCGAACAGGGCCGCGACCGCGAGGCCGAGCTGCGCGCTCGCGGCCGGCGGGCCAAGGCCGCCCGAGCCCGGCGGCGGCGGCCCGGCCGCGGCGCTGACCTCGAACGCCTGGCCGCCGGCGGTCTCGACCACGCCGGCCACCCTCGCGGGGGCCGGACCTTTGGTCAGGTCGCCGCCCGCTGTCGCCGCGAAGGTGAGACCCTGGGCGCCGAGGTCGATCGCCTCGGGCCTGGCCTGGTCGATCAGGCCGGGCGTCTCGGGAAAGAAGTAGGCGTCGGCGCCGGTGACGCCCGCGAGCGGCGCGCCGGCGATGGCCACCTTCAGCGCGCCGCCCGCAAGCTGATAGGTCGCCGTAAGGCCGGCGTCCTTCGGCGCTGCGGCCAGCGCCTTGGCGATCGGCGCGCCCCAGGCGGGATCGGCGGGCGCGGCCCCCGCGACCACCGGCAGGTCGAGCGCGAGCTCCGCGTCCTGCGGTACGCAGACGTCGGCGCAGACCAGCATCGAGACCTTCGCGGCGATGTGCGCCATCTGTCCCGGCGTCGCGGTGGCGGGCACCTCGATCGGCGTCGCCAGGATCGCCCGGTTCTCGAAGCCGTAGTTCATCAGCGGGCCGACCGGCAGGCGCCTTGGGGCCGGCCAGACGATATCGCCCGCCTTCCAGCCGGCCGGGAGCGTCCACTCGATCTTGGTCGGCTCGCCGGCGTCGCCGGGGTTCTTCCAGTAGGTGTGCCAGCCTCTGTCGATGGTCTGGATCAGCGCGACGTAGATCGTCGAGCCGGGCGCCGCGCCTTGCGACTCGGCCGCCAGCACCGGCTTGACGTGTCCCGGCCCGAACGGCTGGGCCGAAGCCGCCCCGGGACCCGCCAAGACGAAGACGGCGCCCAGAATGCGCGCCAGCTGAATCGAGAAATGTCGCATTGGAGTAATCACGCGCCTCTAGATCACATCGGCCCCGAGGGGAATCGCCTTTTGGGTGCTGGACGGCTGGCGGGCGGACGACGATGACTGCCGTCGCCATTCTTGATTCGCTGCGCCAAAGGACTCGTTACAGCCATGCCCGCCCGCTTCGACGATATCGAGATCGGCCAGGTGGCGAACCTCGGCGCCGCCCGGATCGATCCTGACGCGCTGGCCGCTTTCATCGAGGCCTTCGCGCCCGGCTGGACCGCCGACCGCGGCGCGCCAGACGCGATGATCTATGCGCTCTGGTCGCGACTCGACGCGGTGGCCGCGACCGACTGGCCGCAGACCAAGCGGCTCGGCGTCGACGCGCTGCGCTGGATGCGCAACCCGCCCGCCGGCGAACTGATCCGCGGCCGCATGACGATCATGGGCAAGGACGAGGTCGGCGAGAACAAAGGCATCGTCTTCGCCCAGCACGACTTGCTCGACGAAGCCGGCCGTCTCGTCTTCTCCTGCCTCACCCGCAGCGTCTACGCGCGATAGCGCCTGGACGACACCTGAAGGGGGTTGTCTGTCAGTTCACGTTCGCGATGAACGGGCCCTGGCTGGCCGCGCGGGTCATCTGCAGGGCGATCAGGCGGTCCCAGCCGATCAGCGACATCAGGTGGGCGTAGATCTGGCCGAGGGCGCCGTTGCCGAGCAGTTCCATCACCTTTTCCTGCGGCAGCGCCTTCACCTTTTCCTCGGAGATCGCGAAGTACTCGGCGATCGGCTGCGGCTGGCCTTGCGTGCCGTCCGGATTGTTCGGCGTGAAGACCGAGCGCTTCACCTCGAAGAGGTCGAGCTCCTTGATCAGGTTCACGAACGACTCGGTGCGCCGCCCCTCCTGCTCGAAGTCATTGCAGAACTGCAGACAGCCGTTGGTGTAGTCGGTGGGCTCACCCTTCTCGTCGAAGAACGGCAGGTCGTAGTCCTCGCCGAGCATCGAGGCGGCGCGGTCGATGCAGACCACGAGCTGGCCCCGCGCCTGGTCGTTGGCCAGCACGAACGGGTAGCGGCGGATGTAGGCGGGGATGTAGGCGCCGGTGGCGAAGGCCCCGTCGGGCTCGATGAACAGATTGGAGCCCTGGCTCACGCCCATCACCGCGAGCGGCTGGTAGCGCTCGCCGGCGAAGATGATCGGGTAGGAGAGCCCGGCGATCGGGAACTCGCCCACCGTCAGCGGCACGACATTCGCGCCTGCGGCGAAGCCGAACGGCTTGTCAACGCGCCGCAGGCCGATCTTCCCGTGCAGCTCGCGCGAGAGCGGCTCGGGCTTGGAGTAGAACAGCACGCTGCCGCTGAATTCGGCGGGCGGCTGCGGCGGAATGGGAGTGTCGGCCATGGGAGTCCGGCGGGTTTCGGAAGAGGGCGGCTTCTAGCCGATCGGACCCGGAGCGGCAATGCGGCCTTGCGCGCTTGGCCTGGCCTCGTCTTGATGATCTCCAGACACGAGGAGACCCAGGTCCATGCCGATCTACTACCCCGACATCCTGCAGCAGCGCACAGCCGCGCGCACGTTCACCTACGGCGACAAGGACGTGATGCTCTACGCGCTCGGCATCGGGCTCGGCGCAGACCCGATGAACGAGGCCGAGTTGCCGTTCGTGTTCGAGCGCGGCCTGAAGGTGGTGCCGACCGCCGCCACGGTGCTGACCGCCGCCAACAACCGCGCCGCTGAGGGTCGCCCGGCGCCCGAGCTGCCCCCTGGGCATCGGCAAAGCCAGATGAACTTCGTGATGATGGTGCACGGCGAGCAGAAGGTGGAGCTGCACAAGCCGTTGCCGACGTCAGGGACCTTCACCGCCGAGGGACGCACGATCGGCGCCTGGGACAAGGGCGAGGGCAAGGGCGCGGTGGTGATGAACGAGACGGTCTGGACCGACGAGAAGGGCGAGAAGGCGGCGACGCTCACCATGTCCATGTTCTACCGCGGCGACGGGGGATTCGGCGGCCCGACCGAGGGGCAGCCCGAGCCGCACCCCGTTCCCACCCGCACGCCGGACCTCTCGGTCGACATCGCGACCCGCCCCGACCAGGCGCTGCTCTACCGCCTGAACGGCGACCGCAACCCACTCCACGCCGATCCGGCGTTCGCTTCGCAGGCCGGCTTTCCGCGGCCGATCCTGCATGGACTCTGCACCTACGGGATCACCTGCCGCGCGGTGCTGCAGGCGATAACCGACTACGACCCCGAGCAGATCCTCAGCCATCAGGTGCGGTTCTCCGCGCCGGTGTTCCCGGGCGACGTGATCACGGTCGACCTGTGGAAGGACGGCAAGCAGATCTCGTTCGAGGCGAAAGTGCGCGAACGAAACGTCACGGTGATCCGGAACGGCCTCACGGTGCTGCGCTAGCGGAATCTTTCCGCCGGCCAGCGGGGGAAGGGTTCTAGCGTCGCGCCATCCAGACCAGGTGGCGGCGCAGCGGGTCGCCTTCAGCGAGGGCGGGGTGGTCGAAATCCAGCGTCGGCGT
>DATKMZ010000058.1:0-12095 GCA_035541575.1 Caulobacteraceae bacterium
CTTCCGCGACCTGCATGATCGCTACCCGATCGACGATCTTGGCGAGGCGCTTTCGGAGGGCATCATGGTCAACCACCAGCCGGTGATGCCGCAGCTGCATTTCTCCAGCGACGAAATTCGCGACATCCTGGCCTACCTGACCAGCATCCAGACCCACCGCACGGCCGACGCGCATCCAGCGCGGCCGGGCGGCTAGACGATTCAGGCACGTCGCCCAACCCCTCGGCTCTGGGCGCTGGCTCCGCCGGACCGGGACGCAGTATAGGGGACCGGGGCGCAACGCTCCCCGGTCCCCCGCCCGCCGCCGCCAGGAGAACGGACGGAGAGCCCGGCCCCTCGAGACGGCTCGAGGCCGCGGGCGTGAGAGGCGGCTTCATCCCTCAGCCCGGCCTCGCGGCGAAACAGCAGACCTTCGAGGTTGGGTCGGCGCTGACCGGGCGCGTGGCCGCCCTGGCCTCACCGGTCTACTTCGCCGCCGAGATCAGCGACGGACGGCTGATTCAACCTTTCGAGGCGATGCTGCACTTCAGCCTCGGTTACTGGCTCGCGTATCGGAAGGACCGCCGCAGGACGCCCAAGATCGTCGCGTTGCGCGAATGGCTCCAGGCGACGATCGCAGCTGACCCGGTGACCGCCGACGTCGCCAAGCGCTTTCGTCCCGCCCCCGTCGGAGCCGCTCAGGGATAGCCGGGTTCGACCCATCGCTGACCGGCACAGCGGACGGCGACATCCACGGCAGGGCCAGGTCCGCTCGCGGAACAGCTGTCCGCCTTGAGACAGAGCGCCGCCCATCGAGCAGCCGTCAGTCCGGGATGGACGGCGAGCTCGTGGCCCGCCGTGGATTAGCGTCGTCCTCCGCCGCCGCGACCTCCGCCGCCGCGACCACCGCCGCCGCGACCACCGCCTCCGCGGTGAGCGCCGCCACCCATATGGCCGCCGCCCCGCGCGCCGCCGGCATAGCTGCCGCCGCGGCTTCCGCCACGCGCACCGACGGCATGGCCGCCTGCGCCGCCGCGTCCGCCACCCGCGTAGCCGCCTGCGCGTGCGCCGCCTGAGTGGCCGCCTCGGCTTGTCGCCCCGCGCTGGCCAGCGCCAGCCCGCTGCCCCGCGCCGTGAGTCTTCGCATGCCGTCCAGCCGCTCCGCCGCCGCGTTGGCCCGCGGCGTGCGCCGGCTTCTGGCTGATGGCGCCAGCGCCGCCCGCCCGGCCGCCGCCCGCGCCTCCGACGCCCCCGGGCCGACCTGCGCCGCCGACCCCGCCCGGGCCGCCGACGCTTCCGGGCCGACCTGCGCCGCCGACCCCGCCCGGGCCGCCGACGCCTCCCGGCCGACCGGCGCCGCCGACCCCGCCGGGGCCGCCGATCCCGCCCGGGCCACCGACGCCTCCAGGCCGACCTGCGCCGCCGATCCCGCCCGGGCCGCCGACGCCGCCGGGGCCGCCCAGGCCTCCAGGCGGGCCTGCGCCGCCGATCCCACCGACGCCGCCGATCCCGCCGGGGCCACCCACGCCACCTGGCCTGCCGGGACCGCCGATCCCGCCCGGGCCGCCCGGCCGGTTGCCTGGCGCGCTCGGGCGCCAGGCGCCGTTGGCGCCTCCGTTCCAGCGGTTGCCGCCGGCGATGTTATTGAATTGATTGACGTTGACGTTGACGTTCGTGGTGTTCCAGCCTCCGTAGCCGCCGTAGTAGCCGCCGCCCCAGCAGCAGCCCCAATTCGGGTGCGCCCAGCCCCAGAGGCCGGCGGTGATCGCCATGCCGGCGCCGAACATCAGGGCGGCGCTCAGCGCCTGCCCCGGATAGTAGCCGGGGTAGTAGGCCGGCTCGGGCGGATAGTAGACGGGTGGCTCCGGATTGGACCAGGCCCCGTACGCGACCGCCGGATCGTAAGCCGGAACGTAGACTTCCCGCGGATTGGCAGGCTCGATGATGATGGACTGCGCCGGTACGTCGGCGGGCCTGGGCGGCGCGCCGTGCGGCGGCTCTGGGACCGGCTCGCTCCGCACCATCATCTGCGGACTCGACCTCAGCACGCCCGCGCTCTGGGACTTCGCCCGCAGCCGTTGGATGGCGCTGAACACATCGCTTTGCTGGACCTGCATCGCGTAGCCGATCCGCTGCGTCCAATCGAGGTGCTGGTCCATCGTGTCGAGCACCTGCGGGAATGGGACCAGCGACTTCACCGAGGGGTCCCAGGTCAGGGGCTTCAGCGCCTCTTCCAGCGCCGGGCCTCTGAGCGACTTGTTCGCGCCCTCGGCGAGCCACCGTCGCGCCGCGACGATGTCCAGTGGGTAGGTGGAAGCCATCAGCATCTGCGTCAGCAGATCGTCGGGATAAAGGGCGATCGGGGCCAGCAGGGCTTCGAGCTGATCGTCCGAGTATCGTTCGGCGGCGGCCTGGGCGGCCGGCGCCGTATTCGCGGCCGCCATCGTGTTGGCCGCCGTCGCCGGCGCGTTCGATGCCGGCTTCGAGCAGCCACTGATGGCGATCAACGCCGCCCCGGAAATCCGCAGGAAGGTCTTCATTTCGCCTCTCCGACGCCGCGCGCATGCGCTGCCGCACACGCCAGCGGCGTGCGATGCGCACCCGTCGAAGCTGCGGCCACGACCTTCGCCTCATCGGGCGGCCCATCGCGCACGCCGCGCAGATCAGGTCCACCACGCTCAGGTCAGAATGCGCTCTTCGCCTGGGGCGGGTCCTTAATCCAGATTATGGCTAGATCGTTCAGGCGCCGCCCGGCCGTGGCGGGCGGTCTAGGGTCCGTACCCAAGACTCCGCGCTCGCGCGCTCCGGGCGGGATGACATTCGAAGGTGCGCCGCCAATCTTGTCCGGCCCCCCGCGAGCGGCCGCGCCCCCGGGGTGTCCGCTCTCAGGGCCTCAGCGCAACGCCTCGATCAGGCGCGCCATGAACGCCGCGCCGCGTTCGATCTGGGCGAGGTCGACGTATTCGTCCGGCTGGTGGGCCTGGTCGATCGAGCCGGGGCCGCAGAGGACGGTCGGCAGACCGGCGCCCTGGAACTGCCCCGCCTCCGACGCGAACGAGACCACCCGCGGCGGGCCGTTGTCGCCGGCGAGGCGCCGCACGAACGCCTCGGCCTCGCTCGCCGGTTCCGGCATGAGGGCGGGGACGTCGGCCAGCTGTTCGACCACGACGCCGCCCTCGGGCGCCCGGTCCTTGATCTCGGAGTCGAGCCGGCGGGCGAGCGCGTAGAAGGGCGCCAGCGTCGCGCGGGCGTCGTCTCCAGGCAGTCCGCGCAGGTCGAACCCGAAGACGCATTCGCGGGCCAGGATATTGCCGGCGGTGCCCCCGCTCACGGTCCCGATCGTCAGCGTCGGATGCTTGGGCAGGAACGGCGAAGCGGGATCGGCCGCGGCGACGAGCGCGTCGGCGATCTCGGCCAGCTTGCCCATCAGCTTGGCCGCGGCCATCACCGCCGAGACGCCGAGATGGGTCTGCGCCGAGTGCGACTCGCGGCCCGTTACGGTGACGCGCCAGTAGCCGATGCCCTTGTGGCCGGAGACGACCTCCATGCTGGTCGGCTCGCCGACGACGACCAGCGCGGGCCGCGGCAGCTCGCGGGCGATCACGTCGATCATCAACGGCGCGCCGAAGCAGCCGATCTCCTCGTCGTAGGAGAACGCGAGGTGGGCTGGACGGCCGAGGCCCGCCTCCAGCATGTCCGGCACGGCGGCGAGCGCGAGCGCGATGAAGCCCTTCATGTCCGACGCGCCGCGCCCGAAGAGCCGCCCTTCGCGGCGCGTGAGCTGGAACGGGTCGCTGGTCCACGGCTGCCCCGTCACGGGCACGACATCTGTGTGCCCGGAGAGCACGACGCCGCCTTCGGCCACCGGCCCGATCGTGGCCAGCAGGTTCGCCTTGTCGCCGTGCGCGCTCGCCACCCGGCGCGCGGCGACGCCGAAGCCCTCCAGGTAGCGCTCGACCCATTCGATCAGCGCCAGGTTCGAGAGGTGCGAGGTGGTGTCGAAGCCGACCAGCCGCTCCAGGATCGGCAGGGCTCGCTCCGCCAGGGCCTCGCCCGCGAGCATGGTCAACCGCGCCCGACCGAGGCGTCGTCGGGCTGGATCGCGATCAGCTCGATCTTGAACACGAGCGCGCTGCCGGGCGCGATCGGCCCCGCGCCTTTGTCGCCGTAGCCGAGGGCGGGCGGGCAATAGAGCATCCAGACGTCGCCCGGCTTCATCTTCTGCAGCGCCTCGGTCCAGCAGGGCACGAGGCCGCCCACCTGGAACGTCGCCGGCTCGCCGCGCTGGTAGCTGGAGTCGAACACCTGGCCGCTCAGGAGCCGGCCCTCGTAGTTCACGGTGACGTGCTGGCTGGGCGTGGGCGAGGCGCCGCCTGCGGCGCCGGCGGTCACCACCTTGTACTGCAGCCCGTCGGGCAGCGTGACGACGCCGGCCTGCTTGCCGTTAGCGGCGAGGAAGGCGCTCGCGGCCGCGAGGTTCTGCTTCAGCCTGGGATCGGCGCAGGCGGCGAGCGTCAAGGCCGCGGCCACGACCACGGCGAGGCCACGCATCAGACGGCCCTCGGCGGGTAGCCCTCGGCGCGGAGCGCGTCCATGATCTCCTGCGTGTGCTGGGCGTCGCGGGTCTCGATCATGATGTCGAACTCGGCGCCCTTGGCGGGGACGTCGAGCGCCAGGCGGTTGTGCGCCACCTCGATGATGTTCGCGCCGTGCCGGCCGATCACCGCCGAGACGGTGCCGAGCAGGCCCGGGCGGTCGTCGCCGACGATCCGCAGCGAGATCAGCCGCTGCGCGCGGACGAGCTCGCGCGTCAGCACCGACGCCAGCAGCCGCGGGTCGATGTTGCCGCCAGTGATGATGAGGCCGCACTTCTTGCCCCGGAAGCGCTCGGGGAACGCCAGCAGCGCGGCCAGCGCCGCGGCGCCGGCGCCCTCGGCGACGGTCTTCTCGACGTTGCAGTAGAGCGCGACGGCGCGCTCGAAGAACGGCTCCTCGAGCAGCAGCACGTCTTCGATCAGCGGCCGGGCCGTGTGGTAGGTGAGCTTGCCGACCTCGCGCACCGCGATCCCTTCGGCGATGGTCTGGCCGGAGCATGGCGCGTTCACGCCGCGCATGCGGGCGGTGAACGAGGGATACATCGCCGGTTCGACGCCGATCACGCGGATGTCGGGGCGGATCGCCTTGGCGGCCGTGGCGACGCCGCTGATCAGGCCGCCGCCGCCGATCGGCACCGGCAGCACCTCGAGGTCGGGCGCGTCCTCGAGCATCTCCAGCGCGATCGCGCCCTGGCCGGCCATCACGTCGACGTCGTCGAACGGATGGACGAAGACGAGACCCAGCTCCTTCTCCAGCTGCAGGGCGTGCTCGGCGGCCTGGTCGTAGTTGTCGCCCTCGATCACGACGGTCGCGCCGAAGTCGCGGGTCTGCTGGATCTTCACGAACGGGGTGCCCCGGGGCATCACGATCGTCACCGGCACGTCGAGCCGCTGGCCGTGGTAGGCGAGGCCCTGAGCGTGGTTGCCGGCGCTGGCGGCGATCACGCCGCGCCGTTTCTCCTCTGGCGAGAGCAGCAGCAGCTTGTTGAGCGCGCCGCGTTCCTTGTACGAGGCGGTGAACTGCTGGTTCTCGAACTTCACCCACACCTCGGCGCCCGTAATCGCCGACAGAGTCGTCGAAAAACGGCAGGGCGTGCGTTCGATGTGGCCTTCCACCCGCTGGGCGGCGGCCTGGATGTCGTCGAGGGTCAGGGTCATGTCGGGGCTTTGAAAAAAGTCGGGCAACCTAACGACGGCCGTCGATCACCGCAATCCACGCATCAGGTCGATACGTCGCATCGCCTTGCCGGGGAGTTCGGACGCCGGGCCGAGCGGCAGCGCCTCGGCGACACGGCGCACGCCGTAGGCCGCGCCGCGCACAAGGCTCGCGGCGGACGCGCCGCCGATGAAGCCGTGCATGAGCGTCTGCTGGTGGTTCGAGAGCTCGCGCTTGAAGCGGTAGTCGCCGTAGCCGAGGTCGAGCCGGCGGTAGGGCTGGCCGTCCATCCAGCGCAGGATGTCCTGGAACAGCAGCAGGCCCGGCGAATAGCGCTCGAACGGCGCCTCGTGGGCGATCTGCCAGGCGTGGATCGTCGTCTCGCCCATCAGATGGAACTGCGCCGCCGCCAGGCGTTCGCCCATGTGCAGCGTGAAGAGCGCGCCGCCGAACCCCGGCGTCTCGAGCCCGAACATGCCGTCGGCCAGGCGCAGCGGCCAGCCGGCGGAGAAGACGTCGGTCTGGCCCGTCGCGCGGTACTGCTCGCGCTTCAGCGAGATCAGGCGCTCGAACTCGAGCCGCGAGGACGAGCGCGCGGTGAACACGACCGGGCCGGCTTCCCGCTCAGCCTTGCGCCGCTTGCGGTCGAGCTCCTTCATCGCCGTCACGCCCGCGGCGCGGCGATCGGCGACGTAGGCGTCGTAACCATCGGGCAAATCGACGATCCATGAGACGGATCGGCCGCGAGCGTGGCCCGCGAAAGCGGCCTGCGCCTCGGGGACATGGCTGAAGTCGTAGCGGTCGACGCCGAGCGCGCGCAGCAGCGCCGCGGCGTCGAACCCCGGCCCCGGATCGCCGACGAAGCCTTCGTAGTCGCACATGGCCCCCCCGGCGGCCATCGCGGTGATCTTGCCCGTCGAGACGGCGAGGAAGGCGCGCGGCTCGCCCGCCTCGCTCACCACCGCCACGGCGACGCCTTCGTCGCCGCGCGCCCGCTCGACCGCCCCCGCCCAGTGGGGCGAGTAGAACGGCGAGCTCCAGACCGGGTCTCGTCGCTGCAAGCCGCGCCACGCCGCGATGAGCGGCGGCGTCAGGCCGCCGGGGCGCAAGACGTCGACTTCCACGGGTTCCGTCCCTGCCGGGGGATTACGCCGGCGACGATAGCCGCCAACCGTTGTGGAATGGTTGCGCCGGCCGGCGCTCAGACCGGATCGTACTCGCTGACGAGGTGGCCTGGCTCCACCTGCAGTAGCTTCGGCCGGTAGACCGGGGCGGCGGGGTCGTCGCTCAGCTTCGACGGCAGGAAACGCAGCGAAGCGCGCGGATCGAGCGGGCTCGGCGGCTCGCCCTCGAGCCGCACGCGCTGGCGGGCTCGCTCCCGGACCGGATCGGGGATCGGCGCGGCGGCGAGCAGGGCCTTGGTGTAGGGATGCTGCGGCGCTCCGTAGAGCTGCTCGCGGGTCGCCAGCTCCATCGTCCGGCCGAGGTAGAGCACGAGCACGCGGTGGCTGATCTCGCGCACCACGGCGAGGTCGTGGCTGATGAACATCATCGCCAGGCCCATGTCCTTCTGCAGCTCGATCAGGAGGTCGATGATTTGCGCCCGGATCGAGACGTCCAGCGCCGAGACCGCCTCGTCGCAGATCACCAGCTGCGGTCCCAGGATCATCGCCCGGGCGATCCCGACGCGCTGGTTCTGGCCGCCGGAGAGCTCATGTGGGTAGCGGTTGACGAGGTCTGGCGAGAGCCCCACTCGCTGCATCATGTCGGCGGCCGCACGCTGGCGCTTGGCGCGCGACAGGTCGGGCTGGAAGACGCGCAGGGGCTCGGCGATCGAGTCGCCGATCGTGGCGCGCGGATCGAGGCTCGCCAGCGGGTCCTGGAAGACGATCTGCAAATCCCTGCGCGCCTCGCGCATCGTCTCCTGGTCGGCGCCGGTGATGTCGCGGCCGAGCACCGTCACCGCCCCGCCCGTTGACGGCAGCAGGTTGAGCACCGCCCGCGAAAGCGTGGACTTGCCGCAGCCGCTCTCGCCGACCACGCCGAGCGTTTCGCCCTTGCGGATCTCGAAGCTGACGCCATCGACAGCGCGCAGCTGGCGGCGCTGGCCGAAGAGACCCTCGCGCACCGGGAACCAGACCTTCACGTCCTCGGCCCTCACCACCACGGGCGCGTCGCCGGGCGCGGGCGCCAGCATCGGCCGCCCGCCGCGGTCGTCGCGGTCGAGGCGCGGGATCGCCTCGAGCAGTCCGCGGGCGTACGGCGTCTGGGGATCGGCGAACAGCGCCTCGGCCTCGCCCTCCTCGACATAGGCGCCGTCCTTCATCACGCAGACCCGGTCCGCGAGCCGCGCGATCACGCCCATGTCGTGGGTGATCAGCACCATGGCGGCGCCGGTCTCGCGCTTGAGATCGGCCATCAGGTCGAGGATCTCGGCCTGCACGGTCACGTCGAGCGCGGTGGTCGGCTCGTCGGCGATCAGCAGGTCCGGATTGCAGGCCATGGCCGCGGCGATCATCACCCGCTGGCGCATCCCGCCCGAGAGCTCGTGCGGATATTGCCCGAGGCGGCGGCGCGCCTCGGGGATGCGCACCTTCTCGAGCCAGAGCCTGGCATGATCCATCGCCGCCTGGCCGCCCATGCCCAGATGCAGGCGAAGCGGCTCGGCGATCTGCTCGCCGATCTTCACGTGCGGCGTCAGCGCCGTGAGCGGGTCCTGGAAGATCATGGTCATCTTCGAGCCGCGCACGCGGTTGAGCTCGGTCGGCTTCAGGCCCAGCAGCTGGCGGCCCTTGAATTTCGCCGAGCCAGTGGCGCGGCCGTTCGCGGCCAGGAGCCCCATCACCGCCATGAAGGTCTGACTCTTGCCCGAGCCGCTCTCACCGACGACACCGAGGCATTCGCCGGGCGAGACCTTGAGCGAAACCCCACGCACCGCGTCCACCACGCCGTCGTAGGTCGAGAAACGAACCGTCAGGCTGTCGACGGCGAGGACCGGATCGGCTTGAGTCATCGGTGAAAATAGGCTCCTGGGTCCGGCGGCGCGGGCGACCATAGCGATGAGGAAGGCCACGATGAAGAGCGGCGCCAGCGCGGCGCGTGCGGCCGATCCGCCCGAGCCGGTCCGGACCGCCGCAGCCCGGTTGAAGCGCTGGCTCTTCGAGCAGGCTCTGCCGATCTGGTGGCAGCGCGGCGCGGACCTTGCGGGCGGCGGCTTCTTCGACCGCCTCGACGTGGCCGCCCGGCCGACCGACGCGCCCAAGCGGCTGCGCGTGCAGGCGCGGCAGTCCTACGTCTACGCGCTGGCGAAGGACCTGGGCTGGGACGGTCCCGCCGAGACCGCTGCGCGCCACGGCCTCGACTTCATGCTGGCCCAGCGCGCCGAAGACCGGCTCTATCGTCTGGGCGCCGCCCAGCCGGTCGCGGCGTTCGACGGGATGGGCCTCCTCTACGACCAGGCGTTCGTGCTGCTGGCGCTGGCCGCTGGCTGCGGCGCGCTCGACGATCGCCGCTGCGAGCCCGCGGGCGCGGACCTTCGTGACCGGCTCCGCGCGTTCGGCCATCCGAAAGGCGGCTACGCGGAACAGCCCGGCCTCGCCGCGCCCCTGTTCGCAAACCCGAACATGCACCTCTTCGAGAGCGCCCAGGCATGGCTCGCGATCTCGCCCGACCCGGCATGGGCCGCCATGGCCGGTAGCCTGTGCCGGCTGGCGCTGGAGCGCCTGATCGACCGGTCAGGCGTGCTGCTCGAGACGTACGGGCCCGAGTGGTCCGCTCCCGAAGACCCGACAGGGCGGACCGTATGGCCGGGGCATCTCTACGAATGGGCGTTCCTGCTGATGAATTTCGCCAGCGCCGGGGAGGACGGGCGCGCGGCGGCGCTGCGCCTGATCGACGTCGCCGAGCGAACCGGCGTCGACGCGGCGGGGTTCGCGATCTTCGCGCTCGACGGCTCGCTGTCGACGATCGACCGCGGGGCGCGGCTCTGGTCGCAGACCGAGCGGCTGCGCGCTTGCGCGCGGGCCGCGTCGCTCGGCTATCCAGCGCTCTGGGAGGGAGCGGCGCAGGCCGCGAGCGCGCTGGAGGCCTTCCTGGACGTTCCCCAGCCGGGCCTCTGGCGCGACTGGCGGGACGAGACCGGCGTGTTCCGCGAGGAGCCGGCGCCGGCCTCGTCGCTCTATCACATCGCCGGCGCCATCGCCGAACTCGACCGGATTTGCCGGTCCTGAGAAGCGGACGACGCGGACTCCTCGATCAGCCCCATGTCCGTCAGCGTGACGCGCAGCGCGGTCTCGATCGGCGTGTGCGGCTCCTCGCCCAGGAAGCGGACCAGCTTCGCGTTGTCGAGGCCGATCGGCTTCTCCCAGAGGTAACGCATCTCGAGGAGTTCGCGGAACGTCTCGTTGAACGGCGCTGCGGCCCTGACGACGATCCAGGGGAAGCTGTTGATCGGCAGCTTCGGATCGCCTGCCGCCCGGCGCATCGCCTCGCCGAACGCCCTTCCGTCAGCCATCCACTGGCCGCGGAAGTGGAACACCTCGAAGGCGCCGAGGCGGTGCTCGGCGTCGGCCAGCAGCGCCAGCGTCTCGCCGAGGTCGGGCATGTAGGCGAAGGCGTGGGCGGCCGGCCCTGGCGAGTAGACGCCGCTCAGGCGGCCGCGGCTCTTCTGGGCCAGCCAGGCCAGCGCGCTGTTGGGCGCGGCGGGGCCGAAGAAGTCGCCCGCGCGCAGGATGAGCACCTTCACGCCGTCCTCCGACGCCGCGCGCAGACGCCGTTCCATCTCGACCCGGATCGCGCCCTTGCGCGTGGCCGGAACCTGCGGCGCGGCCTCGCCGATCGCCGGGCCGCTGTCGGGCGCGTAGTTGTAGACGTTGCCGGGGATCACCAGACGCGCGCCGCTCGCCTTGGCGGCGGCGATGGCGTTGTCGCTCATCGGCAGCACCGTACCCTTCCAGTTGCGGTAGCCGGGCGGGTTGGCCGCGTGGACGATCAGCTGGACACCTTCGGCGGCGGCCACGACGCTCGCGCGGTCCATCGCATCGCCCTTGACCCAGGCGATCGGCGAGCGGTCTCCGACCCTGGCGGCGGCGGCCGCTGGATCGCGGGCCAGCGCGCGGACGGTCCAGCCGTGCTTGATCAGGGCCTCGGCGGCGTGCAGCCCGAAGCTGCCGGTGGCGCCGATGATGAGAGCGGTCTTCGACATGGAATGGCTCCGTGTTTGACGGCAGGAGCTATGCGCCGAACGGCATCCATACGAAATTGACTGAATTCGTGCGGTCTCTATACGAGAACGTATGGATAGCTGGGATCACTACCGTTCGCTGCTCGCCGTGCTGGACGAGGGCAGCCTCTCCGGGGCGGCGCGCCGGCTGGGCTTGAGCCAGCCGACCGTCGGCCGGCACATCGAGACGTTGGAGGCCGAGCTCGGCGCGCCGCTCTTCACCCGCTCGGCCGGGGGGCTCGCGCCCACCGAGACCGCGCTGGCGCTGCGCCCGCACGCCGAGGCGATGGCCGCGGCGGCCGAGGCGATCGTGCGCACCGCGTCCGGCGAGGCCGACGCGGTGCGCGGCGTCATCCGCATCACCGCGTCCGACATCGTCGGCGTCGAAGTGCTGCCGCCGATCCTGACCGGGTTCCATGAGGCGCATCCCGACGTCGCCATCGAGTTGGCGCTCACCAACCGGCAGGAAGACCTGATCCGGCGCGAGTCCGACATCGCCGTGCGGATGGCCCGGCCGACCCAGGGCGCGCTGCTCGCCAGACGGGTCGGCGCCGTGAAGCTCGGCCTCTTCGCCCACCGCCGCTACCTCGAGGCGCACGGAACGCCGGACGGCCTGCACGACCCGGGCCAATCCTCCGTCGGCTTCGACCGCGACGTCACGATGCTGCGCTCGCTGCATGACGCACAGCTGCCGGTGACGCGGGAGTTCTTCCAGTTCCGCTCCGACAACGACCTCGCGCAGCTGGCCGCGATCCGCGCCGGCTTCGGGATCGGCGGCGTCCAGGTCCAGATCGCGCGCCGCGACCCCAACCTCGTGCAGGTGCTAGAGAACGTCTTTCGCTACGAGCTGGAGGTCTGGGTCTGCATGCACGAAGACCTGAGGACCAGCCGTCGCATGCGCCTGATGTTCGACTGGCTGGTCGAGAGGCTGAGCGAATACGTGCGGAGCTGAATCGTGCGTCCTTCGAGACGCCCGCTGCGCGGGCTCCTCAGCATGACGAACCCCAGCGGGGCCGCCACACCTTCTTGATGGCGAGGAGCGCCGTCAGGGCGTCTCGAACCACGCAGGGCGTCAGTCCTCGGCGCCTTCTTCTTCGCGCTCGTCGCGGCCGGCGCCCATCGCGCGCTCGGCGATGCGAGCGGA
>DATKMZ010000059.1:0-24595 GCA_035541575.1 Caulobacteraceae bacterium
CGAGCGGGTGGGCCGCATGCTGCTGATGCACTCGAACAACCGCGAGGATATCAAGGAAGCCTTCGCCGGCGACATCGTGGCGCTCGCGGGCCTGAAGGAGACCCGCACCGGCGACACGCTCTGCGATCCGTCGAAGAGCCCGGTGATCCTGGAGAAGATGGACTTCCCCGATCCGGTCATCGAGATCGCGATCGAGCCGAAGTCGAAGGCCGACCAGGAGAAGCTGGGCGTCGCGCTGCAGAAGCTGGCCGCCGAAGATCCGACGTTCCGCGTCTCGACCGACCAGGAGAGCGGCCAGACCATCCTGCGCGGGATGGGCGAACTTCACCTCGACATCAAGGTCGACATCCTCAAGCGCACCTACAAGGTGGAAGCCAACATCGGCGCGCCGCAGGTGGCCTATCGCGAGACGCTCGGTCGCCGGACCGAGATCGACTACACCCACAAGAAGCAGACCGGCGGGTCCGGCCAGTTCGCCCGGGTGAAGATCGTGTTCGAACCGGTCGAGGCCGGCGCGGGCTATTCGTTCGAGAGCAAGATCGTCGGCGGCAACGTGCCCAAGGAGTACGTGCCGGGCGTCGAGAAGGGCCTTGAGTCGGCCAAGGACAACGGCCTGCTGGCCGGGTTCCCGGTGATCGACTTCAAGGCGACGCTCATCGACGGCGCCTACCACGACGTCGACTCCAGCGTGCTGGCGTTCGAGATCGCCGCGCGCGCCGCCTTCCGCGAGCTGCGCGAGAAGGCCGCGCCGAAGCTGCTCGAGCCGATCATGAAGGTCGAGGTGACGACGCCGGAGGACTACGTCGGTGACGTGATCGGCGACCTGAACTCGAGGCGCGGCCAGATCCAGGGCTCGGACCAGCGCGGCAACGCGCAGGTGGTGATCGCCATGGTGCCGCTCGCCAACATGTTCGGCTACGTCAACACGCTGAGGTCGATGACCCAGGGCCGGGCCAACTTCCATATGGAGTACGACCACTACGAAGCCGTCCCCCAGGCGGTGGCTGACGAGGTGGTCAAGAAATACGCTTGAAATGGCGCGTCAGCGTCACCAAAAGACCCGAAAATAACCTGAAGAAGTAGCCCGCTTCCGGGCTGGAGCTTGAAAGAATGGCCAAGGAAAAGTTCGCACGCACCAAGCCTCACTGCAACATCGGCACCATCGGCCACGTCGACCATGGCAAGACGACGCTGACCGCGGCGATCACCATCGTGCTGGCGAAGACCGGCGGCGCCACGGTGAGGAGCTATGAGTCGATCGACGCCGCCCCGGAAGAGAAGGCGCGCGGGATCACCATCAACACGGCGCACGTCGAGTACGAGACCAAGGCCCGCCACTACGCGCACGTCGACTGCCCCGGGCACGCCGACTACGTGAAGAACATGATCACCGGCGCCGCGCAGATGGACGGCGCGATCCTGGTGGTCTCGGCCGCCGACGGCCCGATGCCGCAGACCCGCGAGCACATCGTGCTCGCCCGGCAGGTCGGCGTGCCGGCCCTGGTGGTCTACCTGAACAAGGTCGATATGGTCGACGATCCCGAGCTGCTCGAGCTCGTGGAGATGGAAGTGCGCGAGTTGCTCTCCAGCTACGAGTTCCCGGGCGACGACATCCCGATCATCAAGGGCTCGGCGCTGGCGGCGGTCGAAGGCCGCGATGCGGCGATCGGCGAAGATTCCATCATGGAGCTGATGACCGCGGTCGACACCTACATCCCGCAACCGGCCCGCGCGAAGGATCAGCCCTTCATGATGGCCGTGGAAGACGTGTTCTCGATCTCCGGCCGCGGCACCGTCGTGACCGGCCGGATCGACCGCGGCGTGATCAAGGTGGGCGAGGAAGTCGAGATCGTCGGCCTCAGGCCCACACAGAAGACCACGTGCACGGGCGTCGAGATGTTCCGCAAGCTGCTCGACCAGGGCGAGGCGGGCGACAACGTCGGCGTGCTGCTGCGCGGCACCAAGCGCGAAGACGTCGAGCGCGGCCAGGTTCTCTGCAAACCGGGCTCGATCACCCCGCACACCAAATTCACCGCCGAAGCCTACATCCTGACCAAGGAGGAGGGCGGTCGGCACACGCCGTTCTTCTCCAACTACCGGCCGCAGTTCTACTTCCGCACCACGGACGTGACCGGCGTTATCCGGCTGAAGGAAGGCGTCGAGATGATCATGCCCGGCGACAACGCCGAGCTGAACGTCGAGCTGATCACCCCGATCGCGATGGAAGAGCGCCTGCGCTTCGCGATCCGCGAAGGCGGCCGCACCGTCGGCTCCGGCGTGGTGACCAAGATCGTCGAATAGACGGTCGGCAAGCTCCTCATGCGCGGCCGCCGGAGCGATCCGGCGGCCGTTTCTTTTCCTCTTCACCTCTCCCGTTCACGGGAGCGGAGGGTGAGGGGCGTCTCCCGTGAGCGGGAGAGGTCCTATTGCTGCTGCTGTTGCTGCTGGTGGTGGCGTTGCTGGTCGACGAGGCTGGTCAGCGAGGGGCGGCGGCGCGGCTGTGCGCCGGCGAATGCGGGCCTGGCCATGCGGATGAACTCGGGCTCGGCGATGGCGGCGCGGGCGCGGCGGACGGATACCCCCACCGCCAGCTGGCTGTCGGCCTCGCCCTTGAAGACCCCGCGCGAGGGCGGCACGTCGGCGTAGTCGCGTCCGACCGCGACCTGCACGTGCCGCTCGCCGGCGACCAGGTCGTTGGTGGGGTCGAGGCCCACCCAGCGCAGCGAGGGCAGGAACACCTCGACCCACGCGTGGCTGGCGTCTGGGTCCGACCGGTCGTGGCTCTCGGAGCGGTCGGTGAACAGGTAGCCCGAGACGTAGCGCGCCGGCAGGCCCCAGCCGCGGCAGATGGCGATCATGATGTGCGCGAAGTCCTGACAGACACCACGCCCCTCCTCGAGCGCGTGGTCGATCGGGCTGTCGGCTTCGGTGACCCCGGTTTCGTACTCGAAAGCGCTGTAGATCAGGCCGCTCAGCTCCCGCGCCGCGGTCAGCGGATCGAGGTGGCGCAGGCCATCGATGCCGTGCTTCTCGATGAAGGCCTGCAGGGCCGGCGTGGTGGTCGCGTAGCCGTGCGGGCGCAGATAGTCGAAGCATTCCCCACGCACGAAGTCGCTGCGCAGCCGGTCCCATTCGCCGCGGTCGAGCGCCTCGGGCAACGGCGGCGGCGCCTGCGTATCCACCGCCGAGCGGGCGATGATCTCGAGCCGCTCGTGCGGCTGCGGCACGTCGAAGTGGTAGACCGCGTTGCCGAAGCTGTCGGCGTAAGAGAAGAGCTGTGCGGCCGGATCGATCTCCAGCTCGAAGCTCAGCAGCCGCTGCGTCGCCGACTTCTGCGGCTGCATCCACACTTCCATGACGCTTTCGCGCACCGGCGCAGCGTAGTGGTACTGGGTGACGTGGCGGATCTCGAGCAGCATCAGCGTGGTCCCCGGAGGGGCGCCAGGCGTGGCGCCCGCCTTGCCAAGCTGGCGCACGCCGCAGGCGCAGTCTCTGCGCCCCGGCGGTGGAATCTCGGGAACGCCGGCGGCGCGCTCGCTATGTCGAAAGCTGGCTGTGTCACGCGGGGAGGCTCAGTTCGAGGGGGTAGGTGACGAAGGTCTCGTAGATGGCGTCGTGGATCGCTGCGCACTCGCGGGCGACCGCGGCCAGCAGCGCGCCGGCGCCGCTGGCTTCCACTTCCTCGAAGTTGGCGTACTTCAGCCGCGCGTCGAGCCGGCCGGCGAGCCGCAGCGCGTCCGACCGGGCGGCCCCGGTCTCGCGGGTGAGCTGCGTCAGGTAGTCCTGCATGCGCGCGGTGCAGAAGTGGATCGAGCGCGGGAAGTCCTCGTCGAACAGCAGGAACTCGAGGATGAAGCGCGGATTGATGTCGGCGGTGTAGACCCGCAGGTAGGGCTCCAGCGCGCAGGCCATCCGCAGCACGCTCATCAGCGCGATCGGTTCGGTAACCGCGGGCGTCTTGCCGTCGCTGAAACAGACCTCGAGCAGCCGCGCGACCAGCTGGGCGCGCTCGATGTAGACGCCGAGCTGCAGGAACCGCCAACCTTCGCCGTGGCTGAGCGTGGTGTCGGCCGCGCCTTTGAAGAGGTGCAGGTCGGCGATGATCTCGTTGAGGAAGCCGGATGGATCGTCGTCGAACGCCTGCTCGGCGTCCGGCGCGGTGACGCGCAGATAGAGCAGGTTGAGCCGCTCCCACGTCTCGGTGGTGATCTGGTCGCGCACCTGGCGCGCGTTCTCCCGGGCCCGCGCCAGCGAGACGACCACCGAGCCGTTGTCAGTGCGGTCGAGCGCCAGGTCGTGCGCCGCCTCGTAGGTCTGGTTGGCGCGGCCGCTGTCGGGCTCGCCGAGCGCGGCCAGGCCGATGCGGCCGGTCTGGACGGCGCCGATGGTCGAGTCGAGCGTCGCGTTCAGCATGACGGCCGAGAGCCGGCTGACGTGCTCGGCCCGCTCGATGTAGCGGCCGATCCAGTAGAGACTGTCCGCGACCCTCGCGAGCATCATGTGGGCGCGAGCCTCATGCGTGCGCTTCCTCGGCCAACACCCAGGTGTCCTTCGAGCCCCCGCCCTGGCTGGAGTTGACCACCAGCGAGCCGCGGCGCAGCGCGACGCGGGTCAGGGCGCCGGGCGTCACCACGACCTTCTCGCCGGAGAGGATGAAGGGTCGCAGGTCGACGTGGCGAGGCTCGATCCGCCCGTCGACGAGGCACGGCGCGGTCGAGAGCTGGATCACCGGCTGAGCGATGTAGTTGTCGGGGTCGGCCCGTAGCGCATCGGCGAAGGCGTCGCGCTCGGACTTGGTCGCGTGCGGCCCGACCAGCATGCCGTAGCCGCCCGAGGCGCCGACCGCCTTGACGACCAGTTCGCTCAGGTTGGCGAGCACGTGGCTGAGCTGGCTCGGCTCGCGGCAGAGGAAGGTCTCGACGTTGGGCAGGATCGGCTCCTCGCCGAGGTAGTAGCGGATGATGTCGGGCACGTAGGCGTAGACCGCCTTGTCGTCCGCGACGCCGGCGCCCGGCGCGTTGCAGATCATGACGTTGCCCGCGCGGTAGGCGTTGAAGAGGCCGGCCGAGCCCAGCGAGGAGTCCCGCCGGAAGGTGAGCGGATCGATGAAATCGTCGTCGACCCGCCGATAGATCACGTCGACGCGGCGCAGGCCTGAGGTCGTGCGCATGAAGATGCGGTTGTCGTGCAGCACGAGGTCGCGGCCCTCGACCAGCGGCGCGCCCATCAGCCGGGCGAGATAGGCGTGCTCGTAGTAGGCCGAGTTGTAGACGCCCGGCGTCAGCACCACGACCTGCGGGTCGCTGCGCCACTCGCTGGCCATGCTTTTCAGCGTCGCGAGCAGGAGGTCGGGATAGCGCTCGACCGGCCGCACGTTCGCCTGCCGGAACACGCCCGGAAAGGTGCGTCGCGCCGCCTCGCGGTTGGCCAGCATGTAGCTGACGCCGGATGGGACGCGCAGGTTGTCCTCCAGCACGACGAAGACGCCGTCCTCGCCGCGGATCAGGTCGCTGCCGCAGACGTTGGCGTAGGCGTTGTGCGGTACGTAGAGGTGCTGCATCTCGCGCCGGTAGGAGGCCGCGCCGAGCACCAGGTCGCGAGGCACGGCGCCGTCCTTCAGGATCTTCTGCTCGCCGTAGATGTCGGCGAGGAAGCTGTTGAGCGCGGTCAGGCGCTGGGTGAGCCCGCTCTCGATGGTCGCCCATTCCTCGGCCGGGATGATCCTTGGGAAGAGGTCAGTCGGGATGATCCGCTCGGTCGCGCTCTCGGCGCCGTAGACCGTGAAGGTGATGCCCTGCAGCAGGAACGAGCGCTCGAGCGTGCTCTGCCGCTCGCCGAGCTCCTCGGCGGAAAGGCTGGCGATGCGATCCTGCAGCA
Organism: Caulobacteraceae bacterium; assembly: GCA_035541575.1. Classification (GTDB taxonomy): domain Bacteria; phylum Pseudomonadota; class Alphaproteobacteria; order Caulobacterales; family Caulobacteraceae; genus Acaudatibacter. Next base: position 5,878 of record DATKMZ010000059.1, read on the forward strand.
CCTCGTAGTGCGGACGCACCGCGCCGCCGGGCGCGATCATCTCGTCGTAAGCGCGCCCAGGCAGATACGCCGCCTGTGTCAGCGGCGGCGTCTCGTGCAAACTTGCGTCTCTCGCCACGGTCTCGTTCGAACTCATGGACTTCGGCCTGGGCGCCGCTCCCTCATCATTCCGCCGACGGCCTTTCGGTCCGCAAGTCGCGTGGCGCCCCGAGTCGCCCGCGTCGCGCCGCCGCCCATCATTTGTGCAAGTTTCGTCGGACGTGGGAAGCGGGCCGCCGCCACGGGCGATCTTGCAGGAGATGTCGGCTCGCCGGCGCCTGCTGCGTCCTTCGGCAAGGCCGGCTTTGCGTGGCCGCGTCAGGAGACACTTCATGAGCAAGATCACGACCTTCCTCTGGTTCGACACCGAGGCCGAGGACGCCGCCAGGTTCTACGTCGACCTCTTCCCGAACTCGCGCCTCGGGCAGGTCGCGCGCTACGGCGATGGGGCGCCCAAGCCGAAAGGCGAGGTGATGACGGTCGGCTTCGAGCTCGACGGGACGCCGTTCGTCGCGCTGAACGGAGGGCCGCAGTACAAGTTCACCGAGGCGGTCTCGTTCCAGATCGCGTGCGATGGCCAGGCGGAGATCGACCGTTACTGGGAGAAGCTGACCGAGGGCGGCCAGCCCGGCCCGTGCGGCTGGCTGAAGGATCGGTTCGGGGTGTCCTGGCAGGTCACGCCCGGCAACATGGCCGCGCTGATCGGCGGCGATCCGCCAGCCGCAGCGCGGGCCGTGCAGGCGATGATGCGGATGGGCAAGCTCGACATCGCCGCGCTGGAGGCGGCGCGCGCCGGATAGCGCGGCCTGGCGCCCGCCACGAAAAAACCACACCGGCTTAGCTTGAAGCGTCGGCGAATTCCGGTATCTGGGCGATGTCGAATTTCGTTCGGTTCGGCGGTCAACCCAGTGCTCGGATAACGTGAAAGCCCGATCGCCGGCGCCCGGCTCCACCCCTTCGAGAATTTGATCTGCCCCCGCGGCGGTTACGCCGCGCTCTTCCTGAAACACCCGAAAGGTGGAACTACATGGCTACCGGAACCGTGAAGTGGTTCAACTCCCAGAAAGGCTACGGCTTCATCCAGCCTGACCAGGGCGGCAAGGACGTCTTCGTCCATATCTCCGCCGTCGAGCGCTCGCAGCTCGGTACGCTATCCGAAGGCCAGAAGATCGGCTTCGAGCTGCAGCGCGACCGCAAGACCGGCCGCGAGTCCGCCGTCGACCTTCGCGCAGCCTGAGTTCGCGGAGTTCCCCCTGACGACAAGGCCGCCGGCGCGGGGCGCACAGCCTCGCGCCGGCTCTTTGCGCCCGCGGCCCGGGAGGGTGCGCGGGCGGGTCAATCCCGGTGACAGTCCAACCGACGCGCACTATGGGGTTTTGGGGGGACAGACAGAAAGTCGGTGAGTGAGACGAACACAGGCCGCGCCCTTTGCCTCCGTGGCGATCGGTCTTATCGCACTCGCGCCGGGGCTCGCGCTGGCTGCTGAGCCGAAGGCTGTCGTGCAAGGCGAGATGGACCGGGCGCTCCGCGCCGACATCCAGCGCGCGATCGGCACCTCGAAGGGACGGGCGGCCACCCGAGTGGACGCGCGCCGCAGGGCGCGGGAGGCTGGCGAGGCGGCGATCGCCGTGCTCCGCTCGGAAGGCTACTACGACTACCTGGTCGAGCCTGACGTCGCCGAGGGCGACACGCCGGGGGCGATCGTCCGCGTGACGCCAGGTCCGCGGTCGACCGTGGGGAAGGCTGAGCTCGTCTGGGACGGCGCGGCGCCGGACCCCGCCACGGTGTCGGCGGTCGAGACGGCGCTCGCGCTGCCGCCGGGGTCGCCCGGGCGCGCGGCCGAGGTGCTTGCGGCGGAGGGCCGGGTCGAGGCGACGCTGCGCAATCGCGGCTACGCCGACGCCGTGATCCATCCGCGCCAGGTCGTCGTCGACCACGCCGCCCACGTGCTGCAGCCCACGTTCCACTTCGCCGCAGGCCAGCTCGTACGGCTCGACGGCCTCAAGATCGTGAGCCAAGGCCGGACGCGGCCGAATTGGTTCGGCATGCTGGCGCCCTGGAAGAAGGGCGACGTCTACGATCCGGCGCAGGTCGCCAAGTTCGAGCAGCGCCTGCGCGACGCCGGCGTCTTCAATTCGGTGACCGTGTCGCTGGCGCCCGCCGACCAGACCGTGAACGGCCTCAGGCCGGTGGTGGTCAGCGTTGGCGACCGGTTGCCGCACACCATCGAGCTCGGCGGCGGATACTCCAGCGGCGGCTATCAGACGCTCAACTCGTCGGGGATCGAGTACTCGACCAGCGCCGGACCCGGCGTCGAGGCCAAGTGGATCCTCTACAATCGGCTCGGCCAGGCCGACACGATCACCTTCACCGGGCGACTCGCGCAGATCCAGCAGAAGCTGGACGGCGAAGTCGAGCTGCCCGACTGGAAGCGCGCCGACCAGATCCTGCGCGTCGGCGCCGACGCCTATGCCGACGACACCAACGCCTTCAACGACAAAGGGCTCGGCGTCCGAGCCGCGGTCGAACGACACTACACCAAGACCACCTACATCACCCTTGGCGTCACGTTCGATGCGGTCGACACGCGCGAACGGACGGCGATCAACGCCAACGGCATCGCGCTCGGCGACAACCTGAAGTTGGCGATCTTCTCGGGGCTCGGCCAGTTCGCGCTGGACCGGTCCAACGACCCGCTGAACCCGACCCGCGGCTGGCGCCTGCAGGTCGAGGGCGATCCGACCTACGTCACCGGCGATCGAAAGCTGCCGTATCTGAAGCTGACGGGCCAGGTCAGCGGCTACCTGCCGTTCAGCGACGGCGCCACGGTGATCGCCGGGCGGCTGAAACTGGGCTCGATCGTGGGCGGCAGCGTGCCCGACGTGCCGGCCGACCGGCGCTTCTTCTCCGGTGGCGGCGGGTCGGTGCGCGGCTTCGACTACCAGGGCGTCGGCCCGCAGCTGCCGGACGGCACGCCGCTGGGCGGCGTCTCGCTGTTCGAAAGCTCGGTTGAGGTGCGCCAGCGGGTCACCGGACCCTGGAGCGTCGCCGGCTTCATCGACGCGGGGTCGCTGGGCTCGACGCCGGCGCCGTCGTTCCACAACATCGATGTCGGGGCGGGGATCGGCGTGCGCTACGACCTTGGTTTTGGCCCAATCCGGCTCGACGTTGCGACGCCAGTAACGCGCCACAAAGGCGACCCGCTGTTGCAGCTCTACATCTCGATCGGGCAGAGCTTTTGACGTCGCCGCCGCCAGAGCCAGGGTCGGTTCCGTCGCCGGAAACGCCGCGCGAGCGCCGCCGGAGACGGATCCGCGCGGCCGAAGCGGCGCTCATCGTCGTGGGCGTGATCGCGGTCCTGCTCGTGGCCGCGATGGCCACGCTCCGTTACGGCGTCCTCACGGCGTCGGGGCGGGCGCTGTTGGAACAGCTCGCGGACGGCGCCGGCCTCGGCGGCTACGGACGGCTGCACGTCGAGGGCCTGGAAGGCGACATCTGGAGCGACTTCTCGCTCCGTAGACTGACGATCGACGACGCACACGGAGCATGGCTGGACGCGCGCGATGTGCGCATGCGCTGGGAATGGCCCCGGCTGCTCGCGCGCCAGGTGTACGTGGACGGGATCGACGCGCGCCTCGTGACGTTCGTGCGGCGCCCGGAGGTGGCGCGGCGAGCCGCGGGCGGCCCGCGCGCGGCCTTCTCGCTGCACCTGGACAAGCTCGCCGCACGGGTCGAGTTGCTGCCGGCGTTCTCGAGCCGTTACGGTCTCTACGATCTCGCCGCCGGCTTCGACGTGCGCCGCGCCGGCGGCATCGCCGGGCGGCTGCAGGCCACGAGCCTCACCCACCCGGGCGACCGCGCCGCCGCCGACTTCGACCTCGGCCGCGACAAGACCGTGCGGCTGAACCTTCTCGCCAGCGAGGCGAACGGCGGAGCGATCGCCGGAGCGCTCGGTCTGGCGCCCAACCAGCCGTTCGTCGTTCAGGCGCAGGCCACGGGCACGACGAGCCAGGGGCAGTTCCAGGTGCTGAGCCGCAGCGGCGCGCTGCAGCCGATTGTGGCGCAGGGGCGCTGGACCCCGCGCGGCGGCCAGGCGGCGGGCCGGATCGTGCTCGCGGCGTCGAAGTACCTGGCCGGCTGGCAACACATGCTGGGGCCTTTGGCGCAGTTCCGCGTCGACGGCGCGCGGGCGCCCGACGGACTCGACAGGATCAACCTGGTCGCCACGTCCGAAAACATCGACCTGACGGCGGCCGGCGAGGCGGATCTCGGCCGGCAGATCGTCGGACCCAAGGGCCTGCAGACCGCGCTCGTGGTCCGCGACGCCGAGCGCGTGATCGGCTGGCCGCCGGTGGGCGGGGCGCGGTTCGCGGGGGTCCTGACCGGCCGGCTCGATCGCTGGAGTGCGACCGGCGCGCTCTCGGCCGACACGCCGAGCGCCTTCGATTATCGGCTGGCGCGCGTCGCCGGCCCGGCCAAGATGACGGTCGGCGGCGGCCAGATCGACCTCGTCGCGACGCTCGACGGGGAGGGAGGCGCCGGCCGTGGCGTCGTCGCGGCGCTGCTGGGCGGGCGACCGCACGCCTCGAGCGAGCTGCTCTGGCTTCCGGACGGACGGATGCTGATCAAGCAGCTCACAGTGATCGGTCCGGGCTTGAAGATCGCCGCCGACGGAACCCGCAGCCTGTTCGGCGGGCTGTCGTTCAAGGGCGAGGCGACGTTCACGAACTTCCAGGTCGCTCACGCCGGCGCCAAGGGCCTGATGACGGCGAGCTGGGACGCGAGCCAGGCGGCCGACGGGCCGTGGAAGTTCGACTTCGACGGCGGCGCGAAGGACTTCGCGAGCGGCGTCGCCGACCTCGATCGGCTGGTGGGCGCCGCGCCACATCTGAAGGCCCAGGGCGACTGGAACGGCCACGCCTTCGAGATCGCCGAGGCGGATCTGACGGGCGCGGTCGGCTCGGCCACCGCCGCGGGGCTCGTCGGCGGCGACAGCTCGCTGCAGCTGAAGCTGGGCTGGCAGGCCAAGGGGCCCGTCGACGTCGGGCCGATCGAGATCACCGGCGCGGGCGAAGGGTCGGGCGCGCTCACCGGGACGATCGGCAGTCCGCGTGCGGATCTGTCAGCCACGTTCGCCTCGATCGGCCTGCCTGATCTGACGCTGACCAATGCTCACGTGACCCTCAGTTTCCTGAAGGGTCCCGCCGACACCAACGGTGCGTTCGCCCTCGCCGCATCGAGCCACTACGGCGCGGCGCGCGCGGAGACCGCGTTCCGGTTCGTCGAGAGCGGCGTCGACCTGACCGGGCTTACCGCCGACGCGGGCGGCGCCCACGCGATCGGGTCGGTCGCGCTGCGTCACGGCGCGCCGTCGTCGGCCGACCTGACGTTGAGCGTCGGGCCGGGCGCCTTCCTCTCGCGCGGCCAGGCGTCTGGCCGTGTGCAGATCGCCGAGACCGCGCAGGGCGCGCACGCCGACGTGCGGCTCGAGGCGGCCAACGCGCTGCTGCGAGAAGGCGGCCTATTGATCGAGAGCGGCCGGCTCAGCGGCAGCGGGCCGCTGGCGGCCATGCCTTATCGGATCGCCGCCGAGGGATTCACGCCACACGGCAGCTGGCGCGCCGACGGGTCCGGTGTGCTCGACGGGGCCGCCGGCCAGTTCGGCGCGTCGTTCGAGGGGTCGGGGCGTCTGCGCACCGCCGACTTCCGCACCACCGCGCCCGCCGTGCTGAAGTGGAGCGGCCAGGACTTGACGCTCACAGCGGCCGCCGACGTCGGCGGCGGCAAGGCGCGGATCGACGCCCGCCAGACCGGTCCGGCGCTGCGCGCCACGGCCGATCTTACGGGCGTCAGCCTCGGCCTGCTGGACCAGGACTTCGTCGGCCGGTTCGATGCGGAGATCGGTCTGCTCGGGCAGGGCGACCATCTCGATGGAGTAATGCAGGCCAAGCTCGCCGGCGCCGGCGAAAAGGGGCTGACGGCCGAGCCGACGCTGGACGGTGTGGTCAACGCCAGCCTCTCCGGCGGTTCGATGACGCTCGACGCCCAGCTCGGCAACAGCCAAGGTCTCGCCAGCCACGCCCATCTGGTTCTGCCCACCGTGGCGACCGCGGCCCCGTTCCGCATCGCCATCGTCCGCACCGCGCCGATGAAGGGCGAGTTCCAGGCCGACGGCGAGGTCAAGCCGCTCTGGGACCTGCTGCTGGGCGGCGAGCGCAGCCTCGGCGGCCGGGTCCACGCCGTCGCATCGCTCGGCGGCACGCTCGCCGACCCGCAGGCGAAGGGCGAAGCGACGATCGCCGGGGGCGAGTTCAGCGACTCCGCCACGGGCTTGAGGCTGACCGGCGTGACGCTGGCGGCCAACCTCGACCAGAACGCTGTCGACGTGACGCAGTTCGCCGGTCAGGACGGCTCGGGCGGCCAGGTCGCAGGTTCGGGGCGGGTCAGCCTGGCGCGGGCCGGCGCCAGCAGTTTCCGCCTCGACCTCACGCGCTTCCGCCTGCTGGACAACGACATCGCCACCGCAGTGGCGAGCGGCCAGGCCACGCTCAGCCGCGGCGCCGACGGCGCGGTGAAGCTCGTGGGCGCGCTCAACGTCGACCGCGCCGACGTCGCGGCCAATCCGCCGACGCCGTCCGGCGTGACGCCGCTGGATGTCGTGGAGATCAACCGCAAGGTCGGAACCGGCGGCCATCTGCAGCAGGTGAGCGGCCGCGCACCCGCGGTCGGGCTCGACGTGACGCTGAAGGCGGCGCGCAACGTGTTCCTGAAGGGGCGGGGCCTCAACGCCGAGCTCTCGCTCGACGCCCACGTCACCGGCACGACGGACGCGCCGGACCTGCACGGGACCGCGCAAATCGTGCGCGGCGACTACGACTTCGCCGGCAAGCGGTTCCAGTTCGACAACCGCGGCGTTGTCTATCTGGCGGCCGACGCGGAGGACATCCGCCTCGACCTGACCGCCACCCGCGACGATCCTTCGCTGACCGCCGTGATCCGCGTCGAAGGCACGGCCGCCAAGCCGAAAATCACCCTGACCTCGACGCCCGTGCTGCCCAACGACGAAGTGCTATCGCAGGTGCTGTTCGGCTCGTCGGCCTCGCAGCTGTCAGGGCTGGACGCCGCCGAGCTCGCCTCGGCGATGACCTCGCTGGCCGGCGGCGGCGGCTTCGACGTGGTCGGCAACCTGCGCTCGTTCGCCCACCTCGACCGCCTGGCGCTGGGGGGTGACACGCCGGGGGCGTTTGTCTCCGGCGGCAAGTACGTGACCGACAACGTCTACCTGGAGATCACCGGCGGTTCGACCGGCCCCAGCGGCCGGCTCGAATGGCGGATGCGCAAGGACCTCTCGCTGATCTCCCGCGTCGCCGGCCAGGGCGGCGACAGCCAGATCGAGATCCGCTGGCGGAAGGACTACTGACCTGCGCCGCGCGGAAGGCGGCGAACAGCTCGGCCATCCGAGTGACGGCGGTGCGGGTTTCGGCGGGATCCGCCGTTTCGTGGTCGTCGACGTAGCCCCGCATGTCGCCGCCATCCAGCACCTGTAGCACGACGCCGTCGCGGCGCGGAACGGTGTGCACGCCGTCGTAGTAGACCTCCTGGATCACCTCCGGCTGCGGGATCGGCCAGGCGATCTGGCCGATGAGGTTGAGGCCGGACAGCGCGTCAGCGGCCTGCAGCCGGCGGCGGCGATCGGGTGAGTGAAGGGGCGGTTGGCTCGAGCTTCGCGCCATCCACCGCCCGCGCGGCTCAGTGCGTGATGCGCGGGCGCAGGTGGTACTGGCCCTGGCGGAACCCGTCGAAGATCAGCGAGGTGTTCGGGTTGCCGACCGGCTCGCCGGAGGTGTCGGGCACCAGGTTCTGCTCCGAGACGTAGGCGACATAGCCGCCTTCGTCGTTCTCGGCCAGCAGGTGGTAGAAGGGCTGGTCCTTGTGCGGACGCACTTCGGCGGGGATCGCCATCCACCATTCCTCGGTGTTGGCGAACACCGGGTCGACGTCGAAGATCACGCCGCGAAACGCGAAGACGCGGTGCTTGACCACCTGCCCGATGCCGAACTTGGCGAGTCGAATCGCGGGCTCGGCCACGCGCTCCAGCGGAGCCGGCAGATCAGGGGCCGGAGCGGACGGCGCAACCCCGGGCGCCCACCCAGATGGTGTGAGTCGCGTAATCATGACCGTATTTTTACACCCGTCCCCTGACCAGGAGATGAACGTAGAGCCTTCTTCCTGTGGAGCAAGGGTGCGTCTTCCGGTCGCGTCGGAGGGTTGCTAAGTTGCCGCACGAAAAGGCGCTGGCGAGGAGGGCCGCCGCAGCGCCTGCGTGGATCGGACGGTAGGGTGATGGCTGAGGCGCGGGTCGCGCCCCGGGGGAATGCCGGTCGGCCCGCCCCGGCGCCGACACACTTCGCGGCGCTGGACCTGGGCACCAACAACTGTCGTCTGCTGATCGCGGCCCCGACGGCGCGCGGATTTCGCGTCGTCGACGCCTATTCGCGGATCGTGCGGCTCGGCGAGGGCCTCAGCCAATCCGGCCGGCTCTCCGACGCGGCGATGGAGCGGGCGCTGGCGGCCCTTAGGGTCTGCGCCGACAAGGTGCGCCGGCACGAGCCGGTGCGGCTTCGGGCCATCGCCACGCAGGCCTGCCGCTCGGCCGCCAACGGCGCGGAGTTCCTGGCCCGGGTCGAGGAGCGCACGGGGATCGCGCTCAACATAATCAGCCCGCGCGAGGAGGCCCAGCTCTCGGTCGCCGGCTGCTCGAACCTGATCGATGCGTCCTCGGACGCGGCCCTGGTGCTCGACGTCGGCGGCGGATCGACCGAGCTCGCCTGGCTCGACCTGCGCCGCTGGCGGCCGGGTCGCGGCCTGCCGCCGATCGCGGCCTGGCTCTCGATCCCGATCGGCGTCGTCACGCTGGCTGAGCGGTTCCCGGAGCCGCACGGGGCGGACGCCGAATGGTTCCGCGTCATGGTCGAGGCGGTGAAGGCGCCGGTCGCTTCCTTTGGCGCGGCCGAGCCGCTGCGCGAGCTGTTCGGCGCCGGCCGCGGCCACCTGATCGGCACCTCCGGCGCGATCACCAGCCTCGCAGGACTGCACCTGGAGCTGCCACGCTACGACCGCTCGAAGGTCGACGGACTGTGGATGACCCGCGCCGAGTGCGAGGCTGTGCGCAGCCATCTCGCCAGCCTGACCACCCGGGAGCGCGCGTCCCAGCCCTGCATCGGTCCGGACCGCGCCGATCTAGTGCTCGCCGGTGCGGCGATCCTGGAGGCGGTGCAGGAGGTCTGGCCGTGCGAGCGGGTCCGTGTCGCCGACCGCGGCCTGCGCGAGGGCATGCTGATCGCGCTGATGAACGAGCGGCGGCGTCGCCGTGGCCGCCGCCGGCGGCGTCGCTGACGTGGCCGAGCCGCCCCGCAAGCGGATGGTGCGTCCGCCGGGCGGTGGCGGCGACGGCCGCGCGCCGGCGCAGCGGCTGAAGACGGCGAAAGTCCGCACCGCCTCGTCGCAGGCCTGGCTCGAGCGGCAGCTCAACGATCCGTTCGTGGCCGAGGCGAAGGCGAAGGGCTACCGCTCGCGCGCCGCCTTCAAGCTGGCCGAGATCGACGACCGGCTGCATCTGATCCGACGCGGCGCCCGCGTGATCGACCTCGGCTGCGCGCCGGGCGGCTGGCTGCAGGTGCTGGCCGAGCGCGGCGCGGGCGCCGTGGTGGGCGTCGACCTGCTGGCGGTGGATCCGGTTCCGCCGGCGGTCATCGTCCAGGGCGACTTCACGGAGCCGGGCATGGGCGAGCGTCTCGCGACGGCGCTGGGCGGCGCGCCGGACCTGATCCTCTCGGACATGGCGCCGAACACCACGGGCCACCGCCGGACCGATCACCTCAGGATCGTGGGCCTGATCGAGGCGGCGGCCGACTTCGCCGAAGCGGCGCTGAGGCCCGGCGGCGCGTTCGTCGCGAAGGCGTTCCAGGGCGGGGAGACCGCGGACGTGATCGCGCGGCTCAAGCGCACATTCGCCGACGTCCGCACGATCAAGCCCAAGGCCAGCCGCGCAGAGAGCTCCGAGGTCTACCTCGCGGCGACCGGCTTCCGCCGACCCGCCGGCTAGCTTCGGCGCGAAGGTCAAGACGCGACATGCTGAATCGGGGCAGGAAACGCCTCCCAGGCGCCGCGTTGGCGGACTTGTGATACGGTGGCGCTCGGCCGACCCGGAGGGCTAAGTGCGCGCCTTCGTCCTACCTCGAGCCCTGGCTGCGGCGGTGCTGATAGCATCGGCGCCAGGCGCCGCCTCCGCGCTAACCTGCCTCAACAGCAAGCCCTGCAACGGGGTCTGCATTCCCATGAGGCAGGCGTGTCCGGCGCGGCCCGTTTGTCTCGCGGGCAAGCCCTGCGGCGAGGTATGCATCCCTCGCAGCGACAGGTGCTCCCCGCCGGGCCCCCCGCATTCCTGCCTGAACAGCAAGCCGTGCGGCGCCGCCTGCATCGCCTTTGGCCAAAACTGCCACGTGGCGATCCTGCGCAACGATCTCGCGACCCGCTGGACGGGCTGAGGGCGCGTCGCCCCCGTCGGCAGCCTATTCCGCCGGAACCTGCTGCTTCAGGACCACGTTGCGGGACTTGCGGCCGCTGGCGTCGACCGCTTCGTGCGCTACGTCGGCCTCGGTGAAACCGCTGTGCGTCCAGCAAGCGAACTCGAGCATGACCCCGTCCGGATCGAAGAAGTAGACCGAGCGCACGAATACGTCCGGCGTGACCGTCGCGCTCACCTGGCTCGGCGAGTTGTCGTGGTTCATCACAGCGCCGATCTTGATGCCCTTGGCGCGGAGCTTCGCGACGTACTCGTCGAACTTCTCCACCGGGACATCGAAGGCGATGTGGTTCATCGACCCGTGCGCCGATGCGATGTCGCCGGCGCCTGGCAACTTCGCTGGAGCCGAAACGCCCGGCGCGGCCGCCGGCGCATTGGGGAACCAGAAGAACGCCAGCGAGTCGCCGTTGCCGATATCGAAGAAGAAGTGTTGGCCCATCCCCCCGGGGAGGTCGATCGTCTTGACCAGCGGCATTCCGAGCACGTCACGGTAGAACTCGACCGTCTTGGCCATGTCCCGGCACACGAGGGCCAGGTGGTTCACGCCACGGATCTCGAACTCTCGGTTGACCGGCTTTGGCATCATGTTCCCCGTCAGTTTGGCGCGCTGTCCGCGACCGATCGCCCTTCCTGATCCCGAAGGACGAGAACAACCGGGCGCCTGGCGTAGTCTTCTAAGGTAGCTAGGCATGTGGGGGCAATCGGACTTGGGGGGCGTCCTCCCGGCTATCCAGCCGCGCGCCTGCGCTGGAGCGGCTCAGCTCATCCTCGCCGAGGGCGGTTGAGCCACCCTGCCCGCGGGCGGTATGGCGGGAAGGTGGGGCTGACGGTCGGCCCCGCGACTTGTCGCCTTTCTGAGAGAAGCTGATGGCGTCGTTGATCCTGAGCGTGACCGGCAGCGACCGGCCCGGTCTTACCGAGGCGCTGGCGGGTGCGGTGCTCTCGGCCGGCGGCAACTGGCTCGAGAGCCACCTCAGTCGGCTCGGCGGCCTCTACGTCGGATCGGTGCTGGTCGAGCTCGAGGCGGACGCCGTCGACCGGCTGCGCTCGGCGGTGCGCGCGGTGGACGCCCAGGGCCTCGAGGTGCGGATCGCCCCCGTCGTCGAAGGCGCCGGCGCAGCCGGCGAGGCGCTTCACCTCAGCCTGGTCGGTCAGGACCGGCCAGGGATCGTGCGTCAGGTGACCGCCATCCTGAGCAGCCTCGACGTAAACATCGAGGCTTTCGACACGCGGCTCAGTGCGGAGCCCCACTCGGGCGCTCCGCTGTTTCACCTCGAGGCGCGCCTGCGGCTCCCGCCCGGGCTGAGGGCGAGTGCGGTCCAAACGGCCCTGGAGGGAATGTCGGCCGAGATCATGGTCGACATTTCACTCAACCCGGCGCCTGAGCGCTGATCGGGCGCGGCCTTAGCCCGGCGGATAGGCGTGGCGGGCGCCCCAGGGGTCTTCGACGCTGACGCAGGCGTCGAGGTCGCCGGCGAGGTAGCCGGGTCCGACCGGGACCTTACCGTGGCCGCCGGGCAGGTCGAGCACATAGGTCGGCTGCGCCAGGCCGGAGACGCGGCCGCGCAGCGAGCGCATCAGCGCCTGGCCCTCGGCGAGCGTGGTGCGGAAGTGGCCGGCGCCCGGCGCGAGGTCGCCGTGGTGGAGGTAGTAGGGCTTGATCCTCGCCTCGACGAACGCGCGCATCAGCGCCGTCAGGGTCGCCGCGTCGTCGTTGACGCCGGCGAGCAGCACCGTCTGCGAGACCATCGGCAGGCCCGCATCGACGATGCGGGCGCAGGCGGCGCGCGCGGCAGGCGTCAGCTCGCGCGGATGGTTGGCGTGCAGGGCGACGAAGGTCGCCTGGCGCGGGCTCTTCATCGCCGCGACGAGCGCCGGCGTGATGCGCGCCGGATCGGCGACCGGGACGCGGGTGTGGAAGCGCACCACCTTCACGTGCTCGATCCCAGCCAGCCGGCGCATCAGGGCGGCGAGCCGCCGGGCCGAAAGCATCAGCGGATCGCCGCCGGTCAGGATCACCTCCCAGACCACCGGCGTGGCGGCGATGTAGGCGAGGGCGGCGTCGAGCTCGGCCGGGGTCAGAGCCGCGGTCTTGCCAGGCCCCACCATCTCGCGCCGGAAGCAGAACCGGCAGTAGACCGCGCAGGTGTGCGTCACCTTCAACAGCACGCGGTCGGGGTAGCGGTGGACGATCCCGCGCACGGGGCTGTGCGCCGCATCGCCGATCGGATCGGCGCTCTCGCCCAGGCCGATCACCAGCTCCGCCTCGCTCGGCAGAAACTGGCGCGCGATCGGGTCGGACGGGTCGGCCGGGTCGATCAGCGCTGCGAGCTCCGGCGTCACGGCGACGGCGTAGCGGCGCGCGACCCGCTTCAGCGTTGGCAGGCGCGCGCGGTCCAGCAGGTCGATTTCGGCGAGAGCCTCGGGACTTCGGAGCGTGGCGGCGGTCATCGCCGGGCCTATGCGCCGGCTTCGGGCAGGGGCGCAACCGGGGTCCAGAGCACGTCGTCGATCTTCGCCGCGCCGGTCGCCAGCATCACGAGCCGGTCGAGGCCCAGCGCGCCTCCGCTCGTGGGCGGCATCGACACCAGCGCCGCCAGGAAATCCTCGTCGATCGGATAGCGCTCGCCGTAACGGCGCGCCTTCTCGGCCATATCGGCCTCGAACCGACGCCTCTGCTCGGCCGGATCGGTCAGCTCGCCGAAGCAGTTCGCGAGCTCGACGCCGCAGCAGTAGAGCTCGAACCGCTCGGCGAGGCGCGGTTCGCCGGGCTTGGGCCTGGCGAGCGCCGCTTCGCTGATCGGGTACTCGCAGAGGATGGTCGGCCGACCGACGCCGAGGCGGGGCTCGATCTTCTCGACCAGGACGCGGCTGAAGATGTCGGACCAGGTGTCGTCGGCGGCGACGCGGACGCCCGCGGCCGCGGCCCGGGCGGCCAGCTCGCGCCGGTCGGTCCTGCCGCCGGATGCGATGGACCGCATCAGTTCGATGCCGGCGAACCGGTAAAACGCCTCGGCGAGCGTGACCCGCTCGGGCGCGGCGAACGGGTCGCAGGCGTGGCCGCGAAACGAGAAGCTCGCGGTTCCTGCCGCCTCGGCCGCGAGCCGGACGAACGCTGCGCAGTCGTCCATCAGGGTCTCGTAGGGCGCATCGGCGCGGTACCATTCGAGCATGGTGAATTCGGGGTGGTGCAGCGCCCCGCGCTCACGGTTGCGCCAGACGCGGGCGAGCTCGAAGATCCGCCGCTCGCCGGCCGCCAGCAGCTTCTTGGCGGCGAACTCGGGCGAGGTGCGCAGGTAGCGGGTCTCGCGCGTCCCGTCGGGCCCGACGAGCTCGGCGGCGAAGGCGTGCAGGTGGGTCTCGTTGCCGGGCGAGACCTGCAGCGCCGCGGTCTCCACCTCGACGAAGTCGCGCTCGGCGAACCAGGCCCTCAGCGCCGTGACGATCCGGCCGCGGGCGATCAGCCGTGGGCGCCGGTCCTCGTGGATGTCGGGCCGCCACCAGGGGGAGAGGGATTGCATCCGGCCTTGCTAGGCCAAGACACCTTGCGCGGCGAGCGCCTCAGGCCGCCGAGCGCGCCTGCGCCGTGGCCGGAGCGCCGGTCCAGAGCGCCATCTTGCCGGCGAGCTCGGGCAGGCTGACCGGTTTGGCGAGGCAATCGTTCATGCCTGCTGCGGCGTACGCGGCCACGTGCTCGGAAAGCGTGTTGGCGGTCAGCGCGACGATCGGGATCGCGCCCGCAAGCCCGCCGAACTTGCGGATCTCGCGGGCGGCCGCCACGCCGTCCATCCCCGGCATGTCGATGTCCATCAGCACGAGGTCGTATCCTCCGCCGGCGACCGCCTCGACCGCCTCGGCGCCGTCGCCCACCACGGCGCAGGCGTGGCCAAGGCCTGTCAGCAGGGTCTGGACCAGGATGCGGTTGCTCTCGTCGTCGTCGGCGTAGAGCACGCGCAGCGGGCGCGCTTGCCCCTCCGACGGCTCGCCGGCGGGTCGGGCCGGCGCGGCGAGCGGCAGCTCAATCTGCAGCCAGACGCGCGCGCCCCGGCCGGATCCGCTCTCGACGCCGACTTCGGCGCCGATCGCCGCAGCCAGCGCCCGGGCGATCGAGAGACCGCGCGCGCCGTCGGCGGGCGAGAGAGGTCCGGAGTCGCCCGCTTTGGCGAGCGCATCTGGCCCTGGGCCCTGGTCGGCGACGCCGATCTCGAAATCGACGATGTCGCCGGAGCGCCAGGGCGAGGACAGCGAGACCACGATCTCGCCCCACGGGGACACCTTGATCGCGTTGGCGAGGTAGTGGCCGACGATCCTGCCGATCATCCTGGCGTCACCCTCGGCGCGCGGCGGCGTGTCCGGCGCGACGTCGAGGCGCAGGCTCAGCCCCTTGGCCGCGGCGGCGGGCTCGAACTGGGCGATGACCTCGCGCAGAAGCGTCGCCGGCTCGAACGGGGCGGGCCGCTGGACGACGGCGCCGCCATCGAGTTCGGCGAGGTCGACGCCGTCGTCGATCATCTGCTTCAGCGTCTGGCCGGCTTCGGCGATCCGGGCCGCGTAGGCCGCCTGCGTGGAGTCGAGCGCCGTGGCGCCGAGCAAGCCGGCGAAGCCGAGCACGCTCGTCAGCGGCGTCCTCAGTTCGTGGCCCCGGCCCGCCAGGAAACGCTGCCTGGCCTCGGCGGTCTCGGCGCGCGCGCCGCCCTGCTCGCTCTCGACGTCGACGTCGGCCTCGAACAACAGCGCCGAGCGCCCGTCGGAGAGCGGCCATGCCGAGATCGTCGCCTGCGCCGTGACGGGCTTGCCGCCCGGGCGGAACGACCAGCGCTCGACCACCGCCTCGCCGCGCGCCGTCGCCTGGGCGAGCTCGTCGATGCGCGCGGCGATCGCCGGCGAAAGCTCAGCTAGGTCGCGGGCCAGCCATGCCTCGCGGCTGGGCGCGTCCCAGAGTGCGACGGCGGCTGCGTTGACGTAGAGGCCGCGGCGCGTCGCCGGATCGTAGATCCACAGCGGACGGCGCAGCCGGTCGAACGCGGCGAGCTCGAGCGGGGCAGGGGGGATGGGCGGGGGCAGCGACACGGCGGGTTCGGTCCTGAAACTCCCAGCAACCTTACCAGCGCCCCATTATCGAAGGCTTACGGCGGGGCGTCGGCGTGATTGAACCGAGCTGCGCGGCGCCTATCTCTTTGGGCGGCAACCCCACCCTCCCGCGAGGTCCCCATGGGCGCGCAACTCAACCACACCATCGTCTGGTGCCGCGACCAGGCCCGCTCGTCGCGGTTCCTGGCCGAGATGCTGGGCCGTCCGCCGCCGGGGCGGTTCGCGCACTTCGACGTCGTCGAACTCGACAACGGCGTCTCGATGGATTTCGCGGACCGCGAGGGCGAGATCGTCCCGCAGCACTATGCGTTCCTGATCAGCGAGGACGACTTCGACGCCGTGCTCGGCAGGATCAAGGCCAAGGGTCTCGACCATTGGGCCGATCCGGGCAGGCGCCGCCCCGGCGAGATCAACCGCAACGACGGCGGTCGCGGCGTCTACTTCCCCGATCCCGACGGCCACTTCCTCGAAGTGCTGACCCGGCCCTACGGCAGCGGCGGATAGCTGGACCAGCCTTGGCGGTCATGTGGCGACGGGAAGCATATGGGTGAGGGCGTCGCCGAGGGTGCCCCGCCAGAGCGCATAGTCGTGGCCGCCGCACGGCTCGCTGTACGTTAGGTCATAGCCCTTGGCCTCCAGCACAGCCTTCATGCGCCGGTTGGTCGCGAGCATCCGCTCGGGGTGTTCCATCAGCCCGATCTCCATCCAGAACCGAACCGGCAGGCGTGGCGTCTTGGCGTACTGCTCGATCAGCCACTCCGGATCGTAGCGCTGGGCGCTCATCGGTGCGAAGGGAACCCAGCCCGGCCCCCACCAGAGGGACGCCGCCTGGCTGATGACGGTCCCGAACACATGCGGCAAGCGTAAGCCGAACCACATCGAGGCCAAGCCGCCGTAGCTGACGCCGGTCACGGTATGATCTTTGGCCTCCCGGGAGACGCGGTACTTGCCGCGCACCCACGGCAACAACTCCTCCTCGACAAACCGAGCAAAGGGCTCGCTGCATGGAAGATCGTCGTTGCGGGAGGTGTCCGTGGCGTTGTCGATGAAGACGCCTACGTGGGGCCGGATGCGCCCGTCGGCGGTCAGAACGTCCAGCATGTGATGCGTCGGCATCGTGCTCAGCGCAGCGCCGCCATCAAATGCCACCAGCACGGGATAGGGCTGGTCGCTCGTCGCCGAGTAGCCTGGCGGCGTGTAGACCCAGATGCGACGCTCATTGCCCAGGATTTCGCTTCGGAACGGGTGCAGCTCGACGAGCCCGCGCGCCACGCCCTTGCGGTAGCTGACCTGAGACTGGTCCGGCGCCTCCGGCAGGGACAGGACCGACGTCTCCTCGTCCGGCCGGAATCCGCCATAGCGGATGAGGAAATGATCGCGAGCATACGGGTCCGGGACTGGCGGATGCTCGCGCATGAAAGCCATCATCGCTGCGATCTCGGCCTCGCCGGCCTCCTCGAACGGTGTCAGCGGCGCGTCCGGCGCGAAGCTGTAGGTCGTGCGCAGGTCGTTGCGGCAGCGGTAGGCGGCATGACAGACGTTCGTGCCGGCGATGCGGTTCATCACATGGTCGCGGGCGTCGCCGTAGCCCGGGTTCACCACCACGTGGGACGCCCCGTCCGTCGCCGCGAAGACGTAGGTGACGATGCTGTATCCGGGCGTCCGGTCCGGCTCGATCAGCGGCGCGCGCTCGCGGGCGATCTCCTCCCAGAACTCAGCCTCGCCGGCCGGATCGTCGCGCAGCGCCGTCAGGCGCGGATGCAGATGCTCAGCAACACGCTCGGCCGCCACGCTCATTGGAAACCTCCCGCTCCCGGACCTAGCCGCCGCTCAGCGCGCCGAAGATCAGCAGCTCGTCGCCGTCGCTGACCGGCGCGCGGATGTCGCGCGCGGCGGTCTTGCCGACGAACAGCCGCATGTGCGGGCGCACCCGGTCCTGTTCGTCGATGATGCGGAATTTCAGCCCGGGAAAGCGACGGTCGAGGTCGTCGAGCACGTCTGCAATCGCCGCGCCTTCCGCTTCCAGGCGCGAGACGCCGCCGGTGTAGGCGTGCAGCTGCGAAGGGACCAGCACGCGGATCATGCGCCCGGCGCGACGGCCAGCGAGTAGATCTCAGGCAGGCGCCGGGCGATCTCGCGCCAACTGTCGCCCTCGTCGGCGCTCGCCCAAACCTCGCCGTTGGTCGCGCCGAGATAGAGGCCGAGCGGGGTCGCCTCGTCGGCGCAGAACGCCTGGCGCTTCACTGTCAGCCAAGCCTGCTCGGCGGGGAAGCCACCGTCCTGCCGCGTCCAGGAGGCGCCGGCGTCGGTGGTGCGGTAGACGGCGGGGCGGCCGCCGGGACTGACCCGCGGCCACACGTCAGTGCCGTCCATCGGGAACACCCAGGCGGTGTCGGCGTCGCGCGGATGCGGCACGATGGTGAAGCCGACGTCGCCGACCTCTGGCGGCATCGCCTTGCCGATCCGGGTCCAGAGCGTCTCGGGACGGTCGACGCGGTAGATGCCGCAGTGGTTCTGCTGCCAGATCCGGTCGGGCCGGGTCGGCGCCAGCGCGATGAAGTGCGCGTCCTGGCCGAACTCCGGGTAGGGGTCGGGCAGGAAGTTGGCCTCCACGCCCTGGTTCAGCGGCGACCACGTCGCGCCGCGGTCGAGGCTCTCGAACACGCCGGCGGTCGAGGTGGCGATGTACATGTGAGCGGCGTCGCGCGGATCGACGATGATCTGGTTCAAGAGCGGCCCGTCGGGCGTTCCTTCGCCGGGCGGGGCCCATTGCGGGTACATCGGGTGGTCGTTGAAGCCGGCGACGCTCTCCCAGGTCTCGCCGTTGTCCTCGCTGCGGAACAGGCCTGGCGGCGAGGCGCCCGCCCACCAGACGCCGGGCTCGCTGGCATGGCCGGGCTGCAGCCAGAAGGTGTGGCTGACCGCTCGCGCGGTCGCCTGATCGTCGGCCTTGGGGAACGCGGGCGGCCGCCTCGCCTCGGCCCAGGTCGCGCCAGCGTCGGC
>DATKMZ010000060.1:0-22939 GCA_035541575.1 Caulobacteraceae bacterium
CGCCGGCCGCCATCTGGCCCTTGGCGGTGAGCGCCTCGACCGCGCCGCCGAGCAGGTCCGCGCGGCGGTCGCCGATCACCACGTTCGCGCCCGCCTCGCCCAGCGCCTCGGCGATCGCTAGCCCGATCCCGCTCGCGCCGCCGGTGACGAACGCCACGCGGCCATCCAGCCTCAGTCGCTCAAGATACATCGCCGAGACCCTCGCTCAGCCCGCCGGCGGTGTCCATCTGGCCAGGGGATGGCGGTCGCGCCCGCCTCTAGCGCGCCGCGAGCGCGAGCCGCAGGATCGGCCGCGGCGGCGAGCGGCGGGCGACTTCCTCGAAGCCGAGCCGGCGGAAGGTCGAGGCGACGCCGGTGAAGTCGTTGCGGGTCGCCCCAGGCGCGCTGCGATCGATCGGGATCGCCTCGATCGCCGGCGCGCCGGCCTCGCGGGCGACCTCGATCGCGGCCTCGATCAGCGCCGCCGTGACGCCCTGCCCGCGATACTTCGAGCGGACGTAGAAGCACGAGATCGACCAGACCGGCGTGTCATCGACGCGCCGCAGCACGCGACCGCGGTCCATCCAGGGCAGGTCGGCCCGCGGGGTCACCTGGCACCAGCCGACCGCAAGCTCGCCGTCGAACGCGACCAGGCCCGGCGGCGGGCCGCGCCCGACGATCTCGCGGAACGCCTCCCGGTTCTCGTCGCGCGGCCGCTGGCGGTAGGCCGAGCCGATCCGCCAGAACATGCACCAGCAGCCGTTGCAGGCGCCCTTCCGACCGAACAAGTCCTCGAGCGCAGGCCAGAGGTCGGGGGTCAGCGGACGGATCGTCAGCTCCATGGCGCCTCCTGAGGCGAGATTGAACCGGGCCTCCACCGGCCTTGTCAGGAGTCCGGCCGCCTTAGGCTCACGCCATGGACCAGTCCGTCCTCGCCGGTGCGGAAGACGACGCCGGCCGCCTCGACCGCCGCCTTCACCTTGATCACCGTCTCGAACCTCGCCTGGAACACCTCGTCCGACGCCTCGAGCCGCTTGATGGTGATTGGCGAGACGCCGGCCTCGTCCGCCAGCCGCTGCTGGCTCCAGCCGAGGAGGGCGCGGGCGGCGCGGATCTGCAGGTTGGAGATCATGCTTGACGGCCAAAGTCCCGAAAGATACTTTTTGTATCAATTAAGATAGCAAAGGGGTCGCGTATGGTCCAGATCACGAGCGTCTCGCCGGTGCTGCTGGTGGCGGACGTGTTCGAGACCGCGGAGTACTACCGCGACGTGCTGGGCTTCTCCTTCGACCAGATCTACGGCGAGCCGCCCAGCTTCGTCATCCTGCAGCGAGACGGCGCACGGGTGATGTTCCGCCAACCTCGCGAGGGCGCGCCGCCGCCATACAACGCCAGCGTGACCCCGAACTTCCCTTTCGACGTGTCCTTCAGCGTCGACGACGTCGAGGCGCTGGCGCAGGAGCTGCGCGGCAAGCAAGCCGAGATTCTGAACGGCCCCACCTACCGTCCGATCTGGAACGGCAAGGAGCTCGAGGTGCGCGACTGCAACGGCCGCGTGCTGGTCTTCGGCCAGGCGATGGGCTGATCCGCCAGCGCTTCTTCGTCGCGGGTCTGCGCGGTTCGATCACATCGTGATAGAAACGTCGGTCCCGGGATCATTGAGGAACACGAGCCATGGCCGAGGTCGACCGAGACGCGCTGATCGCCACTCTGAACACGTTGCTGGAGGCTGAGCGCGCCGGCGCGCGAGTGGGCGCCGCGCTCGAGAAGGAGGCGGCGGGCGGCGGCTACGCGGCGCTGACGCACACCATCCACGCCGACGAGATCAGATGGGCGCGGGCGCTTTACGAGGCCGTCCGCGCGCTGGACGCCGAGCCGTCCGACAAGGTCGGCGACTTCTACGAGAAGGCGATGGCGATCGAGGGCCTCGAAGCCCGGCTGGCGTTCGTCAACCGCGGCCAAGGCTGGGTGGTGCGTAAGCTGCGCGAACTGCTGCCGGCGGTGAGCGATGCGCCCCTGAAAGCCACCTTGCAGGAAATGCTCGACGCGCACGTCGTCAACATCAACATCGCCAACGACGCGCTCGCCCGCGCCCAGACCGGCGCCGCGCGTTGACCTTGCGCGTTTCCGAGCGCGACTTCGGCGCCGGCGCCATCTGCCGCACGATCCTGGACCAGCTGCCGGAATGGTTCGGCATCCCCGAGTCCAACGCCGACTACGCCCGGCTCGCCGACGAGGGCCCGGCCTGGCTCGCGATCGACGACGGCGAAGTCGTCGGTGTGATGCTGTTGACACGGCGCTTCGAAAGCGCGGTCGAAATCCACTTGTTGGCCGTTGTTCCGGCGCGTCATCGCAGCGGCGTCGGTCGCGCGTTGATCACCGCGGCCGAAGCCTGGGCGCGCGGCCGCGGCGCCCGGTTCCTGACGGTCAAGACGCGGGGGCCGTCCCTGCCCTACGAGCCCTATGAGCGCACCCGCGCCTTCTACGAGGCGATGGGCTTCGTCGCGCTCGAGGAGTTCACCGAGATCTGGGGCCCGGAAAACCCCGCACTGCTGATGGCGAAGCCGATCGGGGCCTAAGCCCCGATGCTGCCGGGCTCGACCTTGAAGCCGGGGCCCATGGTCGAAGATAGGCTCACGCGCTTGACGTAGGTGCCCTTGGCCCCCGACGGCTTGGCGCGGTTGAGGGCGTCGAGCAGCGCCTTCACGTTGGCCGTCAGCGCCTCCTCGGTGAAGCTCGCCTTGCCGACGCCGGCATGGACGATGCCCTCCTTCTCGACCCGGAACTCGATCGAGCCGCCCTTGGCGTCCTTGACCGCCTGGCCGACGTTGGGCGTGACGGTGCCGACCCTGGGGTTCGGCATCAGGCCGCGCGGGCCCAGCACCTTACCGAGCCGGCCGACGAGCGCCATCATGTCTGGCGTGGCGATCACGCGGTCGAACTCCATGAAGCCGCCCTGGATCCGTTCCACCAGGTCCTCGGCGCCGACCACTTCGGCCCCGGCGGCCTTGGCCTCCTCGGCCTTGGCGTCCTTGGCGATGACGGCGACGCGGACGTCGCGGCCGGTGCCCGAAGGCAATGAGACGACGCCGCGGACGTTCTGGTCGGCGTGGCGCGGATCGACGCCCAGGTTGACGGCGATCTCGATCGTCTCGTCGAACTTGGCCTTGGCGTTGGCCTTCACCAGCTTGATCGCCTCCGGCAGCGGGTGGACGGCGTCGCGGTCGCCGGTCCAGGCGGTGATGCGCTTGGGTTGCTTAGGCATCGCTCTCAGCCCTCCACCACGCGAAGGCCCATCGCCCGAGCCGACCCTTCGATGATCCGCGCGGCGGCCTCGATGTCGTTGGCGTTGAGGTCCTTCATCTTCTTCTCGGCGATGTCGCGCAGCTGCTGGCGCGTCACCTGGCCGACGGTCTCGCGGCCGGTCTTGCCGGACCCGGTCTTGATCTTCGCCGCTTCCTTCAGGAAGTGCGAGGCCGGCGGGGTCTTGGTGACGAAGGTGAAGCTCTTGTCCTGGTAGACGGTGATCACCGTCGGCAGGGGCGTGCCCTTCTGCATGTTCTCGGTGCGGGCGTTGAACTCCTTGCAGAACCCCATGATGTTGACGCCGCGCTGGCCCAGCGCCGGCCCGATGGGCGGCGAAGGCGTAGCGGCGCCGGCGGGGACCTGCAGCTTGATGTAGCCCAGGATCTTCTTGGCCATATGGTCCTCACGTGATTTGGAGGCCGTGGTGCGGGGTGGCGCCCCTCCCACGAATTTGATCTCCGCGCCGAAGCGCGAAGGGGCGGGCGTGTAGCAGGAAGGACCAGCGCCCGCAATGCGGCGCCGAGGAAACGACGGAGGAGCGAACGCGATGGACCTGAAGACCTACGAAGCCCTCGGCCTGCACCGCTCGATGAGCGACGGGCCGATGCGCGAGGTGAACGGGCGCTCCAACCGCGAGATCCAGAACCAGCTGGCGACGCCCGGCGACCGGCAATACCACCCTAATCCGGAGGCGTTTCCCGCCGAGAGCACGCCGCGCGGAACGGTGCGCTCCTACCGCGACTGGGACGGGGCCAGGGTGTTCGCCGGCACGCGCCGCGATATGTGGATCTATACCCCGGCCGGTTTCGACCCCAGCGGCCCCGCGCCGGCGCTGATGGTGTTCCAGGACGGCGGCGGCTACCTCGACCGCAACGGTCCGGTTCGCGCGGCGGCGGTGTTCGACACCATGACCGCGGCCGGCGAGATGCCTCCGACCGTCGGCGTCTTCGTCATGCCGGGGCGCAAGGAAGGGATGGCGGACCAGCGCCAGCGCAGCATCGAGTACGACAGTCTCACCGACGACTACGCGCGGTTCCTGGTCGAGGACGTGCTGCCGTTCGTCGAGGGCGAGATCGGCTGCAAGCTGACCACCGATCCGGCGCGCCGGACCATCTGCGGCATCTCGTCGGGCGGCATCTGCGCCTTCACCGCCGCCTGGTATCGCCCCGAGGCGTTCGGCCGGGTGCTGAGCCACTGCGGCTCGTTCACCGCCATCCGAGGCGGCCACAACTACCCCTACCTGATCCGCTCGACCGACCGGAAGCCGATCCGGGTCTGGCTGCAGAGCGGCGCCGGCGACGCCGACATCCCGCTCGGCTCGTGGCCGCAGGCGAACCAGGCGGTGGCGGCGTCCCTGGCGTTCGCGGGCTACGACCACAAGTTCGTGTTCGGCGAAGGCGGCCACAACCTGCGCCACGGCGGCGCCGTCTTCGCCGATGCGCTCAGGTGGCTCTGGCGGGTCGAGGCATAGCGCCCGAGGCTCGCGAGATCGGAGGCGCCGCAGGCGCTAGCTGACCTTCTCCACCTGGCCGTATTCGAGCTCGACCGGGGTGGCGCGGCCGAAGATGGAGACGGTGACGCGAAGCCGCGCCCGCTCCTCGTCGACCTGTTCGACGCTGCCGTTGAAGCTCGCGAACGGACCGTCGGTGACGCGCACGGTCTCACCGATCTCGAACGTGATCGTCGGTTTCGGCCGCTCCACCCCCTCTTCGATCGCGCCGATGATGCGGGCGACCTCGCGCTCGGAGACCGGCATCGGCTTGGAGCCGGAGCCTAGGAAGCCGGTCACTTTCGGCGTGTTCTTGACGAGGTGATAGGCCTCGTCGGTCATGTCCATCTTCACCAGCACGTAGCCGGGGAAGAATTTGCGCTCGGCGTTGACCTTCCGGCCGCGGCGGATCTCCACCACGTCCTCGGTCGGCACCAGAATCTCGGCGAATGCGTCGTCGAGGCCTTGGGTGTGGGCCTGCTCGCGGATCGACTCGGCGACCTTCTTCTCGAAGTTCGAGTAGGCGTGGACGATGTACCACTTGTGGCGGCTTTGGGTGGCCGTCTCGCTCATGACGGAGTCCCGAGCTTGAGGATGAAGTTCATGGCGAGGCCGAACGCGCCGTCGACGGCGAAGAAGAACAGCGCCGTCACGACCACCATGATCCCGACCATGACGGACGTGATCCAGGTCTCCTTCCAACTGGTCCAGGTCACCTTGCGCGCCTCGGCGCGCACTTCGCGGAAGAAGGTCACCGGGTTGAACGGCTTCTTCGGCGGCGCGGCGACGCTGGGCGGCGTGCGCGTCTGAGTGCGCGGCCGAAGCGTCGTCTGGATGGCGCCCTGATCTTTGGCCATGAACGCTTGTCGAACCTTCCTTCGCCTCGAGACGCCCGTCAGGGCGCCCGTACGGCGGTAGATATAGTGGCAGGAGTGGAGGGACTCGAACCCACGGCCCTCGGTTTTGGAGACCGATGCTCTACCAGCTGAGCTACACTCCTCGAGACGTCGGACAATGAACAACGCGCCGGAGAGCGATCTGCCCGCCGGCGCGTTCGGCTCATCGCCGCTAGGGCGGCTGGTTTAGCAAAGGCCGCCATGGCCGGCAAGCGGCGCGGCATGGTACCGCGCCCGCCCATGGCCGCGCTTCCAACCCTGCTGCTCGCCCTCGTTCTGGCGTTGCTGGCGTGGATGGTCTGGCGAGGACAGGTCCGATACGCCGCGTTCCGCCAGCTCACCGAGACGGACGCTCGCCAGCGTGTCTACCGGAGCCTGCTGTTGCAGAGCTTCGTGATCTTCTTCGGCGGCTCGCTCGCCGGCCAGGCGGCGCTGGGCGACCTCGACGGCCTCATCCGTCCGCCGCGCGCGTTCCTCGCCCTGATCGGCCAGGCGCAGCGCCTCGCACCGATCGGCGACCTCGGTCCGGTGCTGACCGGCGGTCTCGTCAGCGGAGTCGTGTTCGCAGTCGTGATTGCGGTGATCGCCGCGCAGCGAACGCGCGGCCGGTTGCGACCGTCGCGGCGCAACACCGGGCCGCTGCTGCCGCGCAACGGCGCCGAAACGGTCTGGGCGGGGCTGATCGCAACCAACGCCGGAGTCAGCGAGGAGCTGTTCTTCCGCCTGCTGCTGCCGCTGCTGTTCACGCTGGTGATCGGTGACGCCGCCGCCGGCTTCCTGGCCGCCGCGACCGTGTTCGCCTTGGTTCATCTCTACCAGGGTCTGGCGGGAATCGTCGCGACCTTCGTGCTCGGGCTGATCCTGACGGCGCTCTACCTCGTCACCGGCTCACTCGCCGGGCCGATTGCGCTGCATGTGGCGCTCGACCTGATGGCGCTGGTCGTCCGCCCCACCCTCGCCCGCCGCGTCGCCGCCGGGTGATCCGGGGCTCGAAATCGCCGCCCCAAGCTGCGAGATTGGCCGCATTTCCAACCAACGCAATTTCTGGAGGCATATGATGGCGACAGGCGTCGACACGCTGATCAGTCCGGCCATGGAGGAAGCGAAGGGCAAGTGGGGCGAGCCCCGCGTCTCGCCGCCGATCTCCGCTTCGGACATACGCAAATGGGCGATCGCGACCTACTGGCCCGAGACCCCGCCGCAGATCTACTGGGACGAGGACTATGCGAAGGCGACCCGTTGGGGCGGCGTCATCGCCCCGTCGGACTTCAACCCGTTCGCCTGGCCGGTGCGGCGCGTGGCGCCCGCTCAGCAGGCCCAGCCGGCCGGCGGCGTGCGCCTGACTGGCATGAACGGCGGCCAGACCGACACCTACGGCGTTCCGATGCGGCCCGGCGACGTCATCACCGCCAGAAGCCGGCTGCAGGATTTCAACGAGCGCCAGGGCCGTTTCGGCCTGATGCTCTACACATTCACCGAGACCGAGTGGACGAACCAGACGGGCGAGTTCGTCCGTCGCCGCATCTCCACGTCCATCCGCTACTGAGGGCCGCCACGATGACCGTCAAAGTCTACTTCGAGGACGTGAGCGTCGGCGACAAGCTGCCGGACTGGTCGCGCCAGACCGACTTCATGCACTGGAACCGCTACGCCGCCGTCAACGACGAGTTCGTGCCGTTCCACATGGACGACGAGGCCGGACGCAGGGCCGGCAACAAGGAAGGCGCGTTCGGGATGGGCAACCTGCGCTATGCCTATCTCGTCAACGCGCTGCGCGACTGGATCGGCGACGAGGCCGAGATCCGCGAGATCGGCTGTCAGTACCGCGCGATCAACCAGAAGAACGACACCTTGAGCGTCGTCGGCGAGGTGGTCGAGAAACAGGTTGTCGATGGCGAGAACCGGGTGAAGCTGACCACCAACGTGATGAACCAGGCCGGCGAAGCCACCTGCCCCGGTCACGCCGTGGTGGTGCTGCCGAGCCGGCCCTAGCCACGGCTCGTCGCCGCGTCTTCGAAATTCCGGTTTGCCGCGAATTAACTTGGCGGCCGGCTGAGATTTGGCGACCCTTTACGCGAGGGAGGGCGTTACCATGAGTGGATGGCGGCGCTGGGGATGCGGGCGTGCGCTCGCGTCGGTGCGAGGCTGCGCATGAGCCGCGAGGGTCTCGCAAACCAGCTCAAGATCGATCGCGATCCGCCCGTCCGGCGCAAGCGCCGCCGCGGCGAAGGCGGTCCATCGTGGCTGCTTTGGGGCGCGATCGGCCTGGCCGGCGTCGCCGTGATCGCCGGCGTCGTCTGGTTCGCCGTGGCGCGCCCGGACCTTCCCCGCATCGAGACGGCGCAGGCGAAGGCGGCCTGGAGCGGCGGCGCAGCCGGCGGCGGCGCGTTGCTCGACGCATCCGGGTACGTCGTCGCCCGGCGCGAGGCGACGGTCTCGGCCAAGGTGTCCGGCAAGGTCGACCGCGTGATGATCGAGGAGGGCCAGCACGTCGAGGCCGGCCAGGTGATCGCCACGCTCGACGACTCCAACGCGCAGGCCGCGCTCGACCAGGCCACGGCGCAGGCGGCGGCGGCCGAAGCCAGCGTGAAGGTGGCGGAGGTCACCCTGGCCCAGCAGACTCCGCTCTACCGCCGCAGTGAGACGCTGCACAGCAACGGTTGGCTGAGCGACCAGGACCTCGAGGCGGCGCAGGCGAGCTACAACGGCGCGCGGGACAATCTGGCGCTCGCCCAGCGGCAGGCCGCCGTCAGCAACGCGGTGGTCATGGTCTACCGCCGCAACAGGGAAGACATGGTGGTGAGGGCGCCGTTCTCGGGCGTGGTGACCGCGACCGCGGCTCAGCCCGGCGAGATCGTCGCGCCGGTGGCCGGCGGCGGCTTCACCCGCACCGGCATCTGCACCATCGTCGACATGGACAGCCTCGAGGTCGAGGTCGACGTCGCCGAGAGCTTCATCAGCCGCGTGACGCCCGGCATGCCGGCCAGCGTCAAACTGAACGCCTATCCTGACTGGGAGATCCCCGCCGAGGTGATCACCGTCATCCCGACCGCTGACCGTTCCAAGGCGACGGTCACCGTCCGAGTCGGCTTCAAGATCAAAGACCCGCGGATCGTACCCGAGATGGGCGCGCACGTAGCGTTCCTGAGCCCCAAACCGACCACCGCCGCAGCCGCGACTCGCGCCGTGATCGTGCCGCCGGACGCGGTGCAGAGCGAGGACTCCGGCCAATCGGTGGTGTTCGTGATCGAGGGCGGCAAGGCCGAGCGCCGCGCCGTGCGCCTCGGCGACCGCACCGCCGAGGGACAGTTCGTCATCGCCGGCCTCTCGCCTGGCGAGACCGTCGCCGTCGAGGGGGCCGATCACCTGAAGGACGGTCAGGCCGTGCGCGTCACCAGGAACAAGACAGGTTAGGGAGACGGATCGATGGAGCCTCTCGTCAGCGTCAAGGGCGTCATCAAGCGCTACCGGCGCGGCCGCGAAAGCGTCGAGGTGCTGCACAATCTCAACCTCGAGATCGCGTCCGGCGAGTTCCTCGCGCTGATGGGCCCTTCCGGGTCGGGCAAGACCACGCTGCTCAACCTGATCGGCGGGCTCGACCGGCCCACCGACGGCGACGTGGTGGTCGCCGGCGAGCACATCGACGACCTCTCGGGCGGCGAGCTTGCCAAGTGGCGCGCGCGACACGTCGGCTTCGTGTTCCAATTCTACAACCTGATGCCGACGCTTTCGGCGGCCAAGAACGTCGAGCTGCCGCTGCTGCTGACCAACCTCTCGGCGGCCAAGCGCAAGCAGAACGTCGAGGCGGCGCTGGAGTTGGTCGGGCTCACCGACCGCGCCAAGCACAAGCCGGCGGAGCTCTCCGGCGGCCAGCAGCAGCGTGTGGCGATCGCCAGGGCTCTTGTCGCGGACCCCACCCTGCTCGTCTGCGACGAGCCGACCGGCGATCTCGACCGCGAGACCGCCGAGGAGATCCTGCGCCTGCTGCAGCTGCTGAACCGCGAGCAGGGCAAGACCATCGTCATGGTCACCCACGACCCGAAGGCGGCCGGGTTCGCGAGCCGCATCGTCCATCTCGACAAGGGTGCGCTGGTCGACGAGCCTGCCGGCGTGGCGGCGTGAAGTACCTGCACCTGATCTGGGCCGGCGTCTGGCGTCGGCCCGGCCGCGCGACGCTGACGCTGCTCTCGATCGTCAACGCCTTCCTGCTCTACGGCCTGCTGCAGGGCTTCGTGTCAGGACTCGGCACGACGGTGCAGGCGACCCATGCCGACGTGCTGGTCACCCAGAGCCGCATCAGCCAGATCGAGCCGCTGCCGATGTCGCAGCTGCCGCTGATCCGCGCGACGCCCGGCGTCAGAGCGGCCGCGCCCGTTGTGATCTTCCACGGCGCCTTTCGCGCCTCGCAACCGGTCAACCTGCGCGGCTTTGCGGTCGACCCGGACTCCTTCGCCGCCAGCAACCCCGACGAGACCATCCCGCCCGCCGCCATCCAGGCCATGAAGACCACACGCAACGGCGCGATCCTGCCGGCGACCGTCGCGGCGCTGTTCAACCTGAAGGTCGGCGACCAGATGCCGGTGAAGTCGCTGTTCTGGACCAACCGCGACGGCACCAACGTCTGGCCGCTCACGGTCGCGGCGATCTACCGGACCAATCCGCGCGACATCTTCTTCGGCGCGTCGATCCTGGTGAACTACGACTTCGTCGACCAGGGGCGCAAACAGTCGAACGGCACCACCAGCATCTACCTCGTGCGCGTCGCCGACCCGTCCCAGGCCAGTCAGGTCGCCAACCGGATCGACGCTCAGTTCGCCAACTCGCCCGACGAGACCAAGACCGAGAGCGAGCGCCAGCTCGCGGCGGACTCGATCAAGCAGATCGGCGACATCGGCTTCGTCGTGAACGCGATCGTAGGGGCGGTCTTCTTCGCTCTGCTGTTCTCGGTCGGTGCGGTGATGATGCAGTCGGTGCGCGAGCGAACGCCCGAGCTCGCCGTGCTGAAGACGCTTGGCTTCTCCGACCCGGCGATCCTGCTGATCATCCTGGCCGAGACGCTGCTGCTCTGCCTGTTCTCGGCCGCGATCGGGCTGGGCCTCGCCTCGCTGCTCTTCCCGCTGATCAAGGTCGGCATCGGCTTCCAGGTGCAGGCCGGCCCCGTGCTGCTGATCGGCTTCGTGCTGGCCGCCGCGCTGGCGGTGGTGAGCGGCCTGCCGCCCGCGGTCCGCGGCATGCGGCTCTCGATCGTCGACGCGCTGGCCGGCCGCTAGGGAGAACGGAGATGGGCTTCTTCCGACAGATCTGGGCCGTCAGCGCGATGAATCTCGCGGAGCTGCCCTCCCGCGCCGGCGCCTCGCTGGTGACGGTGATCGGCGTGGCCACGGTGGTCGCCGTGATGCTCTCGCTGCTCGGCGTCGGCGAGGGCGTGATGCACTCGGTGCTGCGCAACGACCAGCCGGACCGCGCCGTCGTGCTCAGCTCCGGCGCGTCGGAGTACATGGGCTCGTTCTCGAAGGCGGATGTCGCCCAGATCGCCGAGGCGCCCGGGGTCAAGCGGGACGCCAAGGGCCGGCCGATGGTGCAGCCGCTGGCGGCCGTCATCGTCGAGCTCGAGAACCGGCAAGGCGGCGGCGTCAACAACGCGCTCTTCCGCGGCACCGGCGAGATCGGCCGCGAGATGAACAGGTCCAGCCTGCACATCACCCAGGGGCGGATCTTCACGCCCGGCCTGCACGAGCTGATCGTCGGCAAGCGCGCGCAGCAGACCTACAAGAACCTCGAAGTCGGCGACATCGTCAGTCTGCGCAACACGCCCTGGAAGGTGGTCGGGGTCTACGAGGACCAGGGCGGGATCGACGAGAACTCGATCGTTTCCGACGCCGACACCGTGCTCGCGGCTTTCAACCGCACCTCCTACCAGAGCGTCGGGGTCCAGCTCGACTCGCCGGCCGCGTTCCGCAGGTTCAAGGACGCCGTGACCAGCAATCCGCAGCTGCAGGTGCAGGTGAAGCTGCTCTCGCAGTACTATCGTGATCAGCTGCAGGGCCTGACCGCGCTGCTCTCCTTCGTCGGCTACTTCGTCGGCGGGGTGATGGCGGTGGGCGTCGTCTTCGGCGCGCTCAACACGATGTATTCGGCCGTCGACGCCCGCAAACGCGAGATCGCCACCCTCCGCGCGCTGGGCTTCGGCGGCACAGCGGTCGTCGTCTCGGTGATGCTGGAATCGCTCGTGCTCGCGATTCCGGGAGCGCTGTTGGGGGCGGCGCTCGCCTGGCTGGTCTTCAACAACCACGACATCGCGATGGGCGGCGTCAGTTTCGCGATGAACGTGACCCCGGGCCTCGTCGTCCTCGGGCTCATCTGGGCGCTGGTGATCGGACTGATCGGCGGCTTCGCTCCGGCGATCCGCGCCGCGCGGCTGCCGGTCGCCGCGGCGCTCAGGGCGACCTGACCGGTTCGGTCGAGCGCGGATAGAGCCGAGGCCGCAGCGGCCGGAAGCGAACGGCCTGCCCCGCCGCAAGACTCGCTGGAGCGGCGTCGCGGGTCTGAAGCTCCATCGGCCGCCCTTCCACCAGGCATTCGAGGCGGATCTGCGGGCCGCGGGCGACGGTCGCGCGGACCTGTGCGGTCAGCCCCGCCCCATCGCGCGGCGCGAACTCCACCTCGTCCGGGCGGAAGTAGACGTCAACTTCGCCGACTGGCGCGTCCGCCGAAGCGGGCGTGATCCAGTCGCCGACCCGAAGGCGGCCATGCTCGACCACACCCGGCAGGCGACACGAGGGGCCGAGGAAGTCGTAGACGAAGGCGCTGGCCGGCTGGTCGTACAGCTCTTGCGGGGCGCCGAGTTGGATCAGCCGCCCCTCGCGCAGGATCGCCACGCGGTCGGCGAGATCGAGCGCCTCCTCCTGGTCGTGCGTGACGAAGACCGTCGTGACGCCGACGCGGTCGTGCATCTCGCGCAGCCAGCGGCGAAGGTCGCGCCGCACCTGCGCGTCGAGCGCGCCGAACGGCTCGTCCAGCAGCAGCATGCGCGGCTCGATCGCCAGCGCCCGGGCGAGCGCCACCCGCTGCCGCTGGCCCCCGGAGAGCTGCGCCGGATAGCGCTTGTCGAGTCCCTCGAGCTGGACGAGCGCCAGCAGGTCGCCGACGCGCCGCTTGATCTCCGACGCGGAGGGCCGCTCCGCCCGCGGCCGGACTTTCAGGCCGAAAGCGATGTTCTGCGCCACCGTCATGTGGCGGAAGAGCGCGTAGTGCTGGAACACCATGCCGGCGCGGCGGCGACGGGCCGGGATCGCGAGATAGTCCTCGCCGCCGAAGCGCACCTCGCCCGCGTCCGGCGCCTCGAGCCCGGCCAACACCCGCAGCAAGGTCGTCTTGCCTGAGCCGGACGGTCCCAGCAGCGCCAGGAACTCGCGGTCCTGCGCGGTGAACGAGACGTCCCTCAGCGCCGGATAGCGCCCGAACGCCTTCGAGAGCCCCTGTATCTCCAGTGCGCGGCTGAAGGCGCCTTCAGATTCGACGGGCGGCTCGCAGCTCACCGGAGAACCGCCATTCGAGTCCCGTCTTGAGGACCAGAGTGACGAGCCCGAGTGAAGCAAGGAGGGAGGCCGCCGCAAAGGCGCCGACGAAATCGTAGTCATTGTAGAGCGCCTCGATGTGTAGGGGCAGCGTGTTGGTGAGGCCCCGGATCTTGCCGGAGACCACTGAGACGGCGCCGAACTCGCCCATCGCCCGGGCGTTGCAGATGAGCACGCCGTAGAGCAGCGCCCATTTCACGTTCGGCAGCGTGATGGCGCGGAAGATCGTGAAGCCGCCGGCGCCGAGCGTCACTGCCGCGGCCTCCTCGTCGGTTCCCTGGTCCTGCATCAGCGGGATCAGTTCGCGGGCGACGAACGGGAAGGTCACGGTGATCGTCGCCAGCACGATGCCGCTGACGTCGAAGACGATCTTGATGTCGTGATCCTGCAGCCATCCGCCGAACCAGCCCTGCGCGCCGAAGAGCAGCACCCAGACGAGGCCCGAGACCACCGGCGACATCGAGAACGGCAGGTCGATGATCGCCATCAGCGCGCTCTTGCCACGAAACTCGAACTTGGCGATCGCCCAGGCGGCGGCGAGGCCGAAGACGGCGTTGAGCGGGACCGCGATCGCCGCCACGAGCAGGGTCAGCCTGATCGCCGCCTGCGCGTCCGCGTCGTCAAACGTCGCGAGGTAGGCCGCAAGACCCTTGGCGAAGGCTTCCTCGAAAACCACCCCGAGTGGCAGCATGATCAGGCCGCTCAGCGCGGCCAGCGTGGCGGCTAGCATCAGCGGCGCGAGCCCTGGCAGATGGACGCGGGCAGGCGTCACGACCGACTCCGCGCGCCCAGCGCCACCTGCAGGCCGTTGATCGCGAGCAGGGTCGCGAACGAGATCGCGACCATCGCCAGGCCAACCACAGCTGCCCCGGCGTAGTCGTACTGCTCGAGCTTGATGACGATCAGCAGCGGCGCGATCTCGGTCTTCATCGGCATGTTGCCGGCGATGAAGATGACCGAGCCGTATTCGCCGACGGCGCGGGCGAAGGCCAGGCCGGCGCCGCCCAGCAAAGCAGGCCCGAGCGCCGGCAGCCTCACCCGCCAAAACCGCTGCGCGGGGCTCGCCCCCAACGTCTGCGCGGCCTCCTCCACCTCGCGGTCGAACTCGAAGAGCAGCGGCTCGACCTGGCGAACCACGAACGGCAGGCCGATAAAGACGAGCGCGATGAAGATCCCCAGCGGCGTGTAGGCCGTCTTGATCCCCACCCTCGCCGCGAGCGCGCCGAGGGCGCCGGTCGGCGCGTAGAGCGTCGTGAGCGCGATGCCGGCGACGGCGGTCGGCAGCGCGAACGGCAGGTCGACCAGCGCGTCGATCAGACGCCGACCCGGGAACTCGAAACGGACCAGCGTCCAGGCGATCATGAGCCCGAGCGGCGCGTTGATCGCCGCAGCCAGCGCCGAGAGGCCGAAGCTGAGCTTGAGCGCCGCCAGCACGCGCGGATCGGTCAGCGTCTGCCAGACCCCGGCGACGCCCGCCGACCACGGCTTCAGCGCCAGCGCCGTCAACGGCAGCACGACGATGGCGCCGACAAAGGCCAGCGCGATCCCGAACGCGAGCGGGAAGCCCGGCAGGATCGACGGCGCCTTCCAGCGCGTCGGACGCGGGGTCGCGCGCTCGATCGGCAGGGCGTAGGCGGTCATCCTCGCCTCAGACCCTGTGGATCTGGTCGAACACGCCGCCGTCGGCGAAGTGGGTCGCCTGCGCCTTCGCCCAGCCGCCGAACGTGTCGGCGATCGTCACCATCGGGATCTTCGGGAAGCGTGTGGCGTACTTCGCGGCGGCCTGCGAGTTGCGCGGGCGGTAGAAGTTCTTGCCGATCAAGTCCTGCGCCAACGGGCTGTAGAGGAAGTTGAGATAGCCCTGGGCGACCGTGCGTGTGCCCTTGCGGTCGACCACCTTGTCGACCAGCGCCACCGGCGGCTCGGCCAGGATCGAGATCGGCGGGACGATGATGTCGAACTTGCCCTCGCCGAACTCGGCCTGCGCCAGGTGCGCCTCGTTCTCCCAGCAGACCAGCACGTCACCGATGCCGCGCTGAGCGAACGTCACCGTCGAGCCGCGGGCGCCGGAGTCGAGCACCGGGACGCGCTTGTAGAACTCGGTGACATAGGCTCGCGCCTTGGCCTCGCTACCGCCAGGCGCCTTCAGCGCCGACGCCCAGGCCGCCAGGTAGGCCCAGCGTGCGCCCCCCGAGGTCTTCGGGTTCGGGACGACCGCGGTGATCCCCGGCTTGAGGATGTCGTTCCAACCGTGGATCGCCCACGGATTGCCCTTGCGGACCAGGAACACGATCGTCGAGGTGTAGGGCGTCGCGTTGTCCGGCAGGCGCGACTGCCAGTCGGTGGGCAGCAGCTTTGCCCGCTGCGCGATCACGTCGATGTCGTAGGCCAACGCGAGGGTGACGACGTCTGCGGCCAGGCCATCGATCACCGCCCGCGCCTGCGCCCCGGAGCCGCCGTGGCTCTGGTCGATGACGACGGTCTGGCCCGTGCGGCCTTTCCAGTAGTCCGCGTACGCCGCGTTCACGTCCTTGTAGAGCTCTCGCGTGGGGTCGTAGCTCACGTTCAGCAGGCGAATCGGTTTGCGCGCCTGGCTTCGCGCCGCCCCGCCGATCAGCATGGGAGCCCCGAGGGCGGCGGCGCCGAGACCGGCGAGCAATGTGCGGCGAGAGGCATGGGCTGGCTGTCTGCTCATTTGATCTTCGTCTCCGTTCGTGGGCTGACGGTCGTCAGAAGGCGGCCTGGCTGCGAACGGCGACGACGTCATAGGTCTGTCCGATCTGCGCCCCGACCGGCGTTGCGAAGACGGCGGCGTTCGGGGAAAGGCGGTCGATCTCGACGTGGTCGTAGTCGAGCATGAAGTGGAAGACCTGGTTCGGGTACCAGTTGAGCCCGACCGACCAGACCTTCTGATCGCCGCCGCGGATGGAGTCGGCCAGTGGGGACGACCCTGGCGCGCCGGGGTCGAAATTGAGGTTGGCGTCCGAGTAGCGGAACGCCAGCTCCCAGGCGCCGGGTCCGTGGTCAGCGAGCGAGAACGGGTGCTTCACCGTCGGGCCGTCGAACGCGGCGGTCGAAGCGTTGTAGAGCCGGCTCTCGCCGGTCAGCAGCCAGGAGCCCTCGACGTACCAGCCGCTGAAGCTCGGCGAGGCGATCCCGTCGGCGCGGCTGACATGCAGGCTCTCGTACTCCGCCTCGGCGAACAGCGGGCCTTTCTGCGCCGCGATCTCACCGCCGATCGTGCCGGCGTTGTGGGTGGGGATCGAGCCGGTGTCGATGAACTGCGTGCCGTCGACGCGCAGCTCCGGCGTGTCGCGCAGGCGGACGCCGAACGCCGAGGCCGGGATCAGGCCGCTCGCGGCCGGACCGCCGGTGTTGCCGGGCCGGTCGACATAGCTGCCGTGGACGCCGACGTTGACCCGCCAGTCCGGCCCATGGAACGGCGTGACGACGCCCCGCGCGACGACGCCGATCTGGTCGCCGAAGGTCTGGGCGGCGCCGACAGCGCCGGGCGTCGAGGTGATCACCGTGCCCGTGTTGACGACGCCGATGGTGCGGCCGGTCACGTCGGCCGAGACGAACCAGCCGTTGTCGTAGCCGAAGACGCCCGCGCCGATCCGCGTGTCACCGGCCGCGAGACCTCGCGCCACGTCCGAGATGCCCGGCCGCTCGAGGAAGAGCTGGGAGTTGGTCGACATCTGGTCTTCGAGGCCGATCGGCTGCGGCCAGGCGCCGATGCGGACGTGGAACGGCTTGAGGCCCGAATACTGCAGCCAGCCCTCGTAGAGCTGGCCGGCGTCTTCGACCCCGGAGCCGCCGAAGTCGAACAGGAGGCGATAGTCCCAATCGCCGTAGGCCGTGCCGTCGAAGCCGATGCGGGCGCGCCGCCAGAGCGTGCCGTCCTTGAGGTTGCGGGCGTGGGCGGCGTCGACGTTCGTTGCCGAAGCTCCGAGCGCGGGGCCGTCCCGGCGCAGGTCGGACGCGGTCGGGCCGGCGGCGGACTGCAGGTAGGCGGCCGTGTCGAGCTGCAACTGGCCGCGCAGGGAGGCGGTGAACCTGCCATCGGCGCTGGCGAGGGTTGGCCGCCCGTTCGGGAAGCTGACGCGCGGCAGGTTCGCCGCGGTCTGGCGCACGTCGTCGAGCTGGGTGACGGTGGTCGCCTTGAGGTCGGCCACCTGCGCCTGCAACTGGCCGACTTCGCCCTCCAACTCGGCGTTCTGGCGCTCAAGGGTCTGGTTCTGCGCGGCGAGGCCCTGCAGCGCGGCGACGGCCGCCTCCAGCTTGGCGATCCGCGCGTCGCGCGCCGCTTCGTCGGCCGGGCTCGCGGCGGCGGCGCCGGCGATGGTCAGGCTCGCTGTCGCGACGCTCGCGAACAGCCCCTGACGCAGGCGCGATCTCGATCTCATGCTTCCGTCCCCTCGGCGCGATCCCTGGCGCCGAAGGTTTAGCTATAATTCCTATCGACTCGATAGAATTTAAATCGACGGGCCATCAGGAAAGCTGAAGGCGGCTTGTCGAAGGGGTTGTCGCTATTCCGGCGCGTTCAGACGCAGCTTGGAGAAGTAGGTCTCGGCAGGTCCCGGGAAGCGTCGGGCGCGGACGTCGTCGGCGTAGGCTCTGGCCGCCTGCTCGATCTCGGCCTTCAGATTCGCGTAGCGGCGCACGAACTTCGGCGTCCAGGCGAAGAGGCCCAGCATATCGTCGGTGACGAGGATCTGGCCGTCGCATCCGGCCGAGGCGCCGATGCCGATGGTAGGAACCGCGACCGCCTCGGTGATCTCCCGAGCCAGCGCCTCGGCGACCCCCTCGACGACGATCGCGAACGCGCCGGCGTCGGCGGTGGCTTCGGCCTCGGCCACGACCCGCGCGCGCTCGTCCGGCGAGCGGCCCTTGGCCCGGAACGCGCCGTCGACATTGACCGCCTGGGGCCGGAGACCCACGTGGCCGACCACCGGGATGCCTCGGTTGACCAGATAGGCGATCGTCTCCGGCACCGTCGGCCCGGCCTCGACCTTCACCGCCTGACAGCCGGTCTCCTTCAACAGCCGCACGGCGTTGGCGTAGGCGACCTCCTTCGGTCCCTCGTAGGCCCCGAACGGCAGGTCGACGACGACGAGCGCCTTCTTGCTGGCGCGCATCACCGCCTGGCCGTGCAGGATCATCATCTCCATGGTCACGCCGACGGTGTTGGGCAGGCCATGCAGCACCATGCCGACGCTGTCGCCGACAAGCATCAGGTCGCAGACCTCGTCGAGGATCTCCGCGACCGGCGCCGTGTAGGCGGTGAGGCAGACGAGCGGCGGGCCGCCTTTCCGGGCCGTGATCTCCGGAACGGTGATGCGACGGACCGTTTCCTGACGCTGGGCTGACAAGGTTCAGATCTCCCGGACGAGGCGCGCCACGCCGAAGCCGGCCGCGACGAGCGCGAGCGCGGCGGCCATCCAGATCGCCTGCGCCCCGGCGGGAAGCCCGGCGGGCGCGGCGAGGCTGGCAAGTTCTGGCGGCAGGTGCTGGGTGACATAGTCGTTGGATCTCGCGCCGAAGGCGGCGAGCTCGTGCAGCGCCCCAGCGCCGAGCAACTGGCCAGCGCCGATGAGGCCGCCCATCACGCCCATCGCGCCGATCAGGGCGCGTCGCGCGGTCCAGCCGCGGTCGAGCCGCTCCAGCACGCGGGCGGCGAAGAGGTCGCTGTCCGGACGGCGCGGCGCCTCGGCGAACATGCGCTCCAGCGCGAACTCGAAGCTGTTGTCAGGCACTGACCTTGCTCCGCTGGCCGCCATCGCCATCCGGCGAGAGACGCGACCGGAGTTTATCCAAACCACGTTTGACATGGGATTTGACCGTTCCGAGCGGCGCATTCAAGGCGGTGGCCGCTTCCGCGTGGGAAAGTCCGGCCCCGTAGCAGAGCGAAACGCAGATCCGCTCGGGTTCCGACAGCGACTTCAGCGCCTCGTCGAGGTCGATCCGAGCGTCGGCCGCCGGAGCGTGCGACGGCGTGCCGCTCTCCATTTCACTCGCCTCGGCCATGAGATCGGCCTTCGCCTGGCGACGCCAGCGCCGCACATAGAGCCGCGCCGCGATCCGGCTCACCCAGGCGCGGAACGCACCTTCGCCGCGGAACTCGGCGATCTGCTCGAAGGCGGTCAGGAACGCATCCTGCGCGACGTCGTCGGCCGTCGGCCCGTCGGCGCCCATGCGCCGCAGCAGCCCGCGGACCAGGGAGTTGTGCCGACGCACCAGCTCGCCGAACGCCGCCCGGTCGCCGCCGGCGGCGAAGCCGACCAGCTCCAGGTCGTGGGCGCTCGCCAAGGCGGGCCGTCTGATTGGCGGGTTGGCCATGGCCAGCCGCTCTCCTCCCCTCGCCGCGCTCTTAAGCGGGCGTCCGTCCGCGACCGGCGAAGAACAGGATCAGGTAGGCGACGCCGATGAAGCCGGGGATCGCCCCCGAGCCGGCGATCACGCCGCCGACGATGGCGCCGGCCGTCCCGCTCGCGAACGAGAGGCCGAACCCGAGCCCGAAGCCGAGCCCCGCGAGCCCGAGCCCGACGGCGATCAGCACGATCGCGCGCCGCAAGTCGGCGTCCCGTCCGCTCGATGCGGGAGCGCTGATCGCCGGCTCTTCGGTCAGTTTGGCGACAAGCTCGGGCGGCACGTCCTGGCCCTTCTCGTACGCGGTCTGCAGCACGTCGTAGAGCCTGCGCCGCTCGCGCGAGCGGAGGTAGCGCGGCCCCAGCGCCAGCCCGAGAATCAGCGCGAGAACGAAGGTCCAGAAGATCAGCGACTGCAGGATCGACGTGACCATCCCGAAATCGGCGATGTCGTTCATCATGATATGTCTTCCGTTCAGGCGGCCACGGCCGCCGCTATTACTGGTCAGAGGCGCGGTCTAGGCCGTTCGGATGCGCTGATCGGCATGAAATCTTGGTCATGATCTTCGGCCGCCTGCACGAACTGCGCCGCCTCAGCCCGGCGCCGGCTTGAAATTGCGCGCCGCCGCGAGGCCGAGCATGGCGCAGAGCGCCAGGACCGCGGCCTGGGCGACGAGAAACGGCGGTTCGTTCCCCCTCGGCGCCATCAGCGCCAACACCGGGACCTTCTGGAACGCCTGGACGACGGCGACGAACGCGTTGAACCAGAGCGCAGCCGTGGCGCTGACGATGTAGATCAGCCGCCAGGGCCCGACGAGCCGCCTGCGGTAGAGCCCCCAGAACGCGGCCGCCAGTGCGACCAGCGAGAGAACGCCGACCACGTGCGGCGGACCGATGCTCCTAAGGGGGAAGAGGAAGCCGGTGACGCTGGTCAGCAGCGTCGCCGCCAGGAAGAGCGCGGTCACTCCACGCGCCTGCCGTCCGCCGACCATGGCCAGCACCGCGACGAGGCCCGCGACCAGGCCGATCAGGCTCACCGCCACGTGGAGCTTGGTGAAGAGCTCCGCCGGCATGCCGAGGATCATCGCCGCCCCTCCCCTGCGGGGTTCGCCCGATCTGATCCGCAATAGGCCCGCCAACCGGCGCGCCGGTCAACGCGCTTCGATCGCCGACATGCCTCAATTGGGGGTTGACTGCGCGAACAAAAGTAGAACTCTTTCCGTGCGACCTGCTCACGGAGATGAACTTTGGTCGCGCTCTTCAGACACTTTCGGCTCGCACAAGAGCCCAATAGCCCCGGCCTCAGCTGTGGGCCCGACGGCCCTCGCCTCGCTGGCGTGGGCCTGCTCCGCAGGACGACGGCCGGTTTCTCGCCGCGGCCAGCCGACGAACTAGCCGCCCTCACCCTCGCCGCGTTCGGCCAGGTCACGGACATCGACCGCCTCTCACGGGGGTTGGCGGCGACGGCCGACGCGCTCAACGCGGGCGATGTTGGCAAGGCGATGATCGCCGCGCTCCATCTGCGACTGCCAGACGTGAGCAGGTCCGGCGCGGCGCGCGTGTCCGCCGTCGACGACTACCTCGCGAAATACGACCCCGACCAGCCGAGGGACTGGCGCGGCCGCTGGACGAGCGACGGCGGCGCGGACCGCCCGCCGACGGCCGCGCCTTCGCCGTCGGCCAGTTCCGCGCCCAGGACCAGGTCGCCGGACGATTGGGGCGTTCCGAGCCACCCCACCGGCGGGCGCCTGATCCTTACCGGCGGCGCCGAGGACGACGCCGGCGAAAACGAGCCGCCGCCTAGCGAAGGCACGGTCGTGCCGGAGTACCCGGAGTTTCCGTCCCAGCGGGTCCCTGTCGGCTACGACGATCCGGACGGGGTGCGGCGGCCGAAATTCGCCGACGGCCAGCTTCGGCCCGTGGCGACGCGGATCTCCATCCGGATGACGCTCCAGGCGCGCAAGGACCTGCCAGGCGGTCCGCGCGTGGTGCTGTTCGTCCCGATCGACGGTAAAGGCCCGGCCCTCTTGGGCTCGACGCCGCAGGAGGACATACCGCCGCCGCCCAGCGGCTACAGCGAGGTTTACCTCGAGGGCCTTCCCCAGGAGACGAAGCGCGACGGCGCCGTCACCAACCATGGCTTGGACGGCGCGGAACGCGCCTTGGAGCTGGCGCTGACCAACAGGTACGACCTGATTTCCTTCAACCGGTCTCTGGCGCGTTCAACCAATCGCGAGGTCGAAAGCTACCTTCGACCGGACGTCTTGGCGCGCGTCCGACCGGAACTCGACCTCGGATATAGATACGTCCCGCAGGAGAGCCTCTCTCCGCGACAAACCATCGAGGATCGGCAATCGCAGATGCCGCAGCACCCTTCGCTGCTGCCGGTGACGGGCGACCACTACAAACTGCTCAAGGCGCTGCTGGCGCGGCGGCTGCGGAAGCTCCTGGCGATGCTCCGAAAGCGCTAAGCGGTTCTCTTTTTGTTCTTGACTGCATCGCGCCCTCCTGCGAGGGTTGCAGTGACCACTACCTCCGAGAGCGACGATATGACCCTGCGAATTGTGGGGACCCCGAGTCCCGAGGCGGCTCTGGCTGCGCGAGAGCCGCCAGCGTCATTCTCTGCCTTCGATCTCCATCCGATCGAGCCCGAGCCTGGGCCGGACGCGTTGATCAACGCCTTCTATTCCGTCAGCTGCAAGACCTGCGGCCGAGACGACTTCCACTTCGGTTCGTTCCCCACCACCGCGACCGACCCGTCGCCACATCACGACGTCGAACCCGGCGGCGCGGTGCTGCGTCCGCCGCACCGGCTGCGATGCGCCCATTGCGGGAGCACCGCGCCGATCTTCGACGCCCGGACGGACGGCTACGACGGCATTCTGAGCGGCGGCGGTCCGTACCAGAGCGGCGTGACCGGCGAGGTCTTCGGCGGCGCGCCCTGCAAGGTCGAAATCTACGCGACCTACAACATCGGCCTGGGCGAGCTTCAGGAGCTGGCGGCCGCCGCCGGAAGCGGCGTGAAGCCCACAGACCTGTTCGACTGGTTCAACATCCTGCTCACGCCGACCGACGGCGGCGAGCCATTCGAACTCGACTACGAGTGCGGCTGAGAGTTCCCTTTTTGTTCTTGTCGCCGTCCTCCGATCGTGGCAAGGGATGTGCGACCAGGGATTGGGAGGAGCGCGTGCTCAAAGTTGAGAGGCGAGCTGTTCGTCGATGGCGTTCCTGGGCGTTCCGCCTGGCGCTGTGCCTCGCAGTCGGCGCCCCGGTTGGCGCGCTCCGAGCTGCGCCGGGGGGCGCCGGCGCAGGGACCGCGGCGGT
>DATKMZ010000061.1:0-56735 GCA_035541575.1 Caulobacteraceae bacterium
CCGCGAAGACGCAGAGAAGGCGCGGAGACGCTGAGGCGCGCCGAAGGCGCGCGGCCAATGTCATGAGGCGGCGCATCAGGGTGTTCGCGCGCCAAGGGCGCGCCTCTGCGTCCACTGCGACGCCGCGGCAGCGGCGCTCCGCGCCTCAGCGGTAAGTGGTGAGCCAGCCGCCCGCGCCTGCCGGGAGTGACGAAGCGACCGTTGCTCCGCCCGCGATTCTTCGGCACGAGGGCTCCCAGGAGGAGCCGCGTGGGGATCGCGACGTTCGAGAGCCAGGACGGCCGCTGCGCCTGGGCCAATCCCAGGGAGCCGATCTACGTCGCCTACCACGACGAGGAGTGGGGCGTGCCGGAGTACGATCCGCGCGCGCTCTGGGAGAAGCTGGTGCTGGACGGCTTCCAGGCCGGGCTCGCCTGGATCACCATCCTGAAGAAGCGCGAGGCGTTCCGCGCCGCGTTCGCGAACTTCGACCCCGAGGCGGTGGCCCGCTTCGGCGAGGCCGACCGGGCGCGGCTGATGGCCGACGCCGGCATCATCCGCTCGAACGCCAAGATCGACGCGGCGATCTCGGGCGCGCGTCTCTATCTCGACCTGCGCGAGGGCGGCGTCGACTTCACGCGGTTCCTCTGGGACTTCGTCGGCGGCCAGCCGATCCAGAACACCTGGTCGGGGATCGGCCAGGTGCCGGCGCAAACGCCGCAGGCGGTCGAGATGGCCAAGGCGCTGAAGGCCAGGGGCTTCAAGTTCTGCGGGCCGGTGATCGTCTACGCGTTCATGCAGGCGGTCGGCATGGTCAACGACCACGTGACCAGCTGCCCGCGCCACGCGGCGGTGCAGCAGCTGGCGAAGGCGCTCTGATGCCGCATCTGCGGCTCGAGAAGGCGGCGCCCGCGCCGGTCTGCGGCGTCGACGAGGCCGGGCGCGGGCCTTGGGCCGGACCCGTCTGCGCCGCCGCCGTGATCCTGAAGCCGCGCGGAACGCCCAAGGGCGTCGACGACTCCAAGAAGCTCAGCGCGAAGAAGCGCGAGGCGCTGGAGGTCCAGATCAAGGCGAAGGCGGTGGCGTGGGGCGTCGGTTTCGCCTCGGTCGAGGAGATCGCCGAACTCAACATCCTTCACGCGACGGGGCTCGCCATGCGGCGCGCCGTCGAGGCGATGAGCGTGGCGCCGACCTGCGCGCTCGTCGACGGCAACTACCGCTTCGATCTGGGCTGCGAGGTGCGCACCGTCGTCGGCGGCGATGCGATCTCCGCCTCGATCGCCGCGGCCTCGATCCTGGCCAAGACCGCGCGCGACCGGTTGATGGCGCAGATGGACGAGGTCTATCCCGGCTACGGCTTCGCCGGCCACAAGGGCTATCGCGCCCAGGCGCACGCCGAGGCGCTGCTGAAGCTCGGCCCCTGCCCAATCCACCGCCGCGCCTGGGGCCCCGTGAAACTGGCGCTGCTCGGCAAGGATCCGATGCTCGCCTACGACGAGGCGATCCAGGAGGAGCTGCCGTTCGCGGCGGGTTGACCGGTTCAATCAAGCTTGACCCGGCCGGGCCGCTCCGCTGCGGATCGCGCCATGTTGACCAACCACCTGCAGCGGATGTTCCGCGCCCAGGCCGAGATCTGCGCCTCGTTCGGCTCGCGCTTCTACGCTGCGCTGGCTGGGCGGATCGCTGGCGACGTCGCCGAGGTGGAGCGCCTCTTCGCGCCGTGGGACGGGGCTGACTATACGGCCTTGATGTCGGCGGCGGTCTCGCTGCGGTTCCTGGGCGCCCTGCACGACCTGGCGCTCTCCGGCGACGACCTCGCGATCTCGGCCGCCTTTCCGCCGGCGGGCGAGGACGCCGACGCCGCCTGGGACGCCGCGCTGGCCGCGATCGAGCGCGATTCTGCGCGGTTCGAAGCCTTCATGGCCCACGAACCGCAGACCAACGAGGTGCGCCGCTCGGCCTGCCTGCTGCCGGGATTCCTGACCGTCGCCGGCGCGACGGGTCTGCCGCTGGCCTGCCTTGAGCTGGGCGCGAGCGCGGGACTCAACCAGCTCTGGAGCCGCTACGCCTACGACTTCGGCGACGCCGGACGCTGGGGCGATCCGGCCGCGCCATTGACGCTCGGCGCCGATTGGAGCGGCCCGCCCGCGCCCTGGGACGCCAGCGTCAGTGTCGCCTCGACCGCCGCCTGCGACCGCAAGCCGGTCGCGCTCGCCGATCCGCCGCAGCGCCGCCGGCTGAAGGCGTATCTCTGGCCGGACCAGACCGAGCGGATCCGGCGCTTCGACGCCGCCGCCGCGATGGCGCTGGCCGCGGGCGTGTCGGTCGAGACCGCCGACGCCGCCGATTGGACCCGCGCGCGGGCCGCGCCGCGGGCGGGCGTCGCCACCGTCGTGTTCCATTCGATCTTCTGGCAGTACCTGCCGGCGGAAACCGCGGCGGCGCTGGAAGCCGCGATCGCCGAACACGGGGCCGCCGCGACGCCCGCCGCGCCGCTCGCG
This sequence comes from Caulobacteraceae bacterium, assembly GCA_035541575.1. Classification (GTDB taxonomy): domain Bacteria; phylum Pseudomonadota; class Alphaproteobacteria; order Caulobacterales; family Caulobacteraceae; genus Acaudatibacter. The sequence goes on from DATKMZ010000061.1 coordinate 2,481, forward strand.
TGGCTCAGGATGGAGCCCGTCCGCGGCCAGGCCTTCCCGATCGAGCTGCGCCTGGCGCTCTGGCCCGGCGGCGAGGACCGTCTGCTCGCCCGCGTCCACGCGCACGGCGCGTCGGTGCAGTGGGAAGCCTGATCACCGTGCGTGGCGCGCCCTGGCGGGCGCTCCTGACGAGGTTTGCAGGTCTACAATCTCGTCATCCTGAGGAGAGCGGGCGTCTCGAAGGACGCAGGGTCGGCGCGCGACACTTCCAACGAAGGCGGCCAGGCTTAAGCAGGCCTTAACCGCACTTCGCGAAGGGTCGGGCTCTCGGCTAAGAGGAATTGATGGCGTCCCGGAAGACCGACGAGCCTGGCCGGATCATCCTCGGCGACTGCATCGCCGAGATGGCGAAGCTGCCCGAGCGCTCGGTCGACCTCGTGTTCGCCGACCCGCCTTACAACCTCCAGCTCGGCGGCGAGCTGCTGCGCCCCGACAACTCGCGCGTCGACGCCGTCGACGACGACTGGGACCGGTTCGCCTCGTTCGAGGCCTACGACGCCTTCACCCGCGCCTGGCTGGCGGCGGCCCGCCGGGTGCTGAAGGACGACGGCGCGCTCTGGGTGATCGGCAGCTACCACAACATCTTCCGCGTCGGCGCGGCGCTGCAGGACGCGGGGTTCTGGATCCTCAACGACGTGATCTGGCGCAAGTCGAACCCGATGCCGAACTTCAAGGGCACCCGGTTCGCCAACGCGCACGAGACACTGATCTGGGCCGCCAAGAGCCGCGGCGCCCGGCGCTACACCTTCAACTACGACGCCATGAAGCTCGCCAACGACGAGCTGCAGATGCGCTCCGACTGGACGCTGCCGCTGGCCACCGGCGAGGAGCGGGTGAAGGACGAGGCGGGCGTCAAGGCGCACCCGACCCAGAAGCCCGAGGCGCTGCTGCACCGCGTGATCCTCTCGACCACCAGGCCCGGCGACGTCGTGCTCGACCCCTTCTTCGGGGTCGGCACCACCGGCTCGGTCGCCAAGCGGCTCGGGCGGCGCTTCATCGGCATCGAACAGAACCCTGGTTACGTCTCGCTGGCGCGCAGCCGGATCGAGAAGGTGGTCCCCGCAGCGCCGGGCGACCTCGAGGTCACCGGCTCGAAGAAGGACGAGCCGCGCGTGCCGTTCGGCCAGATCGTCGAGGCCGGCTACCTTAACCCCGGCGACGAGGTGTTCTGCCCGAAGGGCCAGCACCGGGCGAAGGTGCGCGCCGACGGCAGCCTCGCCATCGGCGACCTCACCGGCTCGATCCACAAGCTGGGCGCGATGGTGCAATCCGCCCCCGCCTGCAACGGCTGGACCTACTGGCACATCAAGACCGACCGAGGCCTGGCGCCGATCGACGTGCTCAGAGCCAAGATGCGCGCGGAAATGAGCGCTTAGGCCTGCAGGGCTGGCGCGCGCCGCAGGCGCTGGAGGCTCAGAAGAATGCGAACGCCCGGATCTCGATGCTCTCGCGCGGGCCGGCGTCCGGCGGGGTCGCGGGGTCGTCGAACGAGGTGTGGGCGCCCCAGCGGGCGCGGCCGTCCTTGGCGCTGTCGTAGACCTTGAACACCAGCGCCTCGTCGCGGCGCATGCGCGGGAAATATGTCCAGCGGTGCGCGGGGTTGTACTCGAACTGGTAGATCTCGCCGACGCGGTCGGGAAAGCGGCGCTCGGCGGCGATGAAATCGCCCGGCGCGATCGAGCGGGCGTCGACGATGGCGAGCGGGTTGCGCTCGATCGGCTGGTTGATGGCGCGCCAGACCTGCACGATCGCGAAGCGGCGGGCGATGAGGGCCTCGGCCTCGTCCGGCAGGATGTCGCGCACGCGCTGCGGGCCGGACCACTCGGTGTAGTCGTTGTGGACGCTCTTCACCGGCTCGCGGATCTTCAGCTGCAGGCGCACGTCCTCGTCGCTCGTGCGCAGCGTGTGGTCGAAGACGTGGACGCGCCTTGCGCCGCTCGTCGCCGCGATCAGACGCTCCATCTCAGGGTAGTAGACGGCGCGCAGCTCGTCGGCGTCGAAGAAGTCCGCGACCTTCGTCGCATGGTCGGCGAGTTCGAAGCCCTCGCGCTCGAGGCTGTGGCCGGCGCGGTCCGGCCGCCCGTCGCGGATCGCGACCTCGCGCGCATCGTAGCGCCCGGTGCGCCGGCGCATCAGGCCGTCCTGGCCGTAGGTCTCGTTGACCGGCTTATCGTCCGTCCGGATCAGGTAGTTCACCGAGGCGTGGACGACACGGGCGTCGAGCGTCTGGGCGTCGCTAACGGACATGGGAGGCTCCTCTGGCCTTGTCGGAACGAGGATAGGCGCAGGCCCCGCATCCCTCAATCGGCGCGGCTCCGACGTTTTCTGACCGGCCTTTGAGCGGTGCTGGCGCCTCTAACGACGGCGCAGATAGCCGTTCGGGTTGCCGGTGAGGTTGTGGCCGTAGCGGTCGCAGAGATCGGCGTCGATCTCGAACTCGGGGTGGGCGGCGAGGAAGCGCGAGATGGCCAGGCCCGGCCCGCCGCCGTACTGCGGCGCCCAGCCGAGGTCCGAGACCATGCCGTCCTCGATCACCACCCATTCGCCGCTCTGGAGCCTGGGGGCGAAGAATTCCAGCACCGCGGTCGTGGAGGCCAGGGTGTGGGCGGAGTCCTCGACCACCAGCCACGGGCGCGGAAGGCTGTCCAACAGCGCCGGAGTCAGCGTGGCGGCGAGATCGAGCGCGTCGCCGGCGAGATAGGTCACGTTGTCCCGCGGCTCCGGCGGCGACGGCGCCTCGAGGTCGACCGAGACGACGCGCGCGCCCTCGATGTCGGCGCCGCGCAGCAGGTCGGCGAACCAGATCGCGCTGACGCCGAGGTAAGAGCCGATCTCGATGATCGTCCGCGGCTTGGCCTTCCAGATCAGCAGCGGATAGAGCGCCACATCGAGCGGGTTCTTCAGCATCGGGTGGCCGCGGTAGCTGTACTTCAGCGCGCCCGCTTGCAGCGTGTTCAGCGTGCTCTGGGGCAAGTCGATCCGCCAGCGCCGGCCTCCTGGGCGGTAGGGAACCCCGAGCTCGGCGGCGACGCGGAGCACGCGGCGCAGCTGGCGCTTGTAGAGCCGCTCGAGCGTGCGGCCGAACTCGACGACGCTGGCGCCCACGCGATTTGTCCCCGACGACGCGCCGCCTTTGCCGCGCCTTGGCGCGACCGCGCAAGCGCTAGATTCGCAACGCCTCGCGCGCGGCCTTGAGGAAGACGCTCGGCATCGCCGCAAGGCCGGATGGCGGGGTCCAGATCGCCGCCGGCCAGTCGCCTTCCGCGCGGAAGAGGCGCAGCTCGAGCGCGAAGTGGGTGAAGCCATGGTCGATCTGTCCGGCCGCGCGCCAGCCGGCGGCGACCGGCGCCGCGGCGATGGCCTCGGCGTCGGTCCAGGGTCGGTCACGCCAGTCGCTGGTGGGAAGCGCCAGCATGCCGCCGAGCAGCCCCTTCGCCGGGCGGCGTGTCAGCGCCACATCGTCGCCCGACGTCAGCACGTACGCCGCGCCGTAGCGCTGCGGTCGGTCGGGCTTCGGCGCGCGGCGCGGATAGGTCTGCGGCGCGCCGGTCGCTCGAGCCCGGCAATCGGCTGCGGCCGGGCATGCGGCGCAGGCGGGCTCGCCCGGCGTGCAGACCATCGCGCCGAGATCCATCAGCGCCTGCGCCCAGTCGCCGGGGCGCTCGTCGGTCACGAGGTCGCCCGCCAGCCGCCGCAGCTCGGGCTTGGCCGCCGGCAGCGCCGTCTCGACCGCGAACAGCCGTGCGACCACCCGCTCGACGTTGCCGTCGACGACGTTGGCCGGGCGATCGAACGCGATCGCGGCGATCGCGGCGGCGGTGTAGGGCCCGACGCCCGGCAGCGCCGCCAGCCCCGTTTCGGTGTCCGGGAAGACGCCGCCGAGGGAGTCGGCCACGCGGCGCGCGCAGGCGATCAGGTTGCGGGCGCGGGCGTAGTAGCCGAGCCCGGCCCAGGCGGCCATCACATCGGCCTCCGGCGCGGCGGCGAGATCGCCGACAGTCGGCCAGCGGCGGGTGAAGGCGAGGAAGTACGGCGTCGCGTGGGCCGTCGTCGTCTGCTGCAGCATGATCTCGGAGAGCCAGACGCGGTAGGGATCGGGCCTTGCGCCGAGCGCCTGGTCGCGGGGACGCACCCGCCACGGCAGCGCGCGGGCGTGGGCGTCATACCAGGCGAGGACGTCGCGTCTGAGGCGAGATGGCGACTTAGCGACGCGCATGGGATTCCCTATAAAGGGCCGATGCGCCGCCCGCTGCCTTCGCCGCAGGAAGCCCTCGCGATCCTCGCCCGCCGCCCGCCCCGGGCCGCGCCGCGCCCGATACGGCACGGCGCGCGCGGCCTCGGCAAGGTGATGAAGCAGCTCGAGGACCGGTTCGGCGCCGGCCCGGACGATCTGAAGGCGCGTTGGCGCGAGATCGTGGGCGAGGCGCTGGCAGGTCGCTCCGAGCCGGTGAAGCTGGTCAAGTCGCGCGCCGCCGGCGCGACGCTCGAGCTGAAGGTGGCTGGCCCTGTCGCGGCGCTGGTGCAGCACCAGGCCCCGCTGATCCTCGACCGGCTGAACCTGTTCCTCGGGCCCGGGTCGGTGGCCAAGCTGCGGATCGTGCAAGGCCCGCTCAGCAAGACCGCGCCCGCGCCGGCCCGGCCGACGGTCGTCCGCCGCAGTCGCGCGCCGCTCGACGCCGCCGCCGAGCACGAACTGGCCGAGGGCCTCGCCGACGCGCCCGACGGGCCGCTGAAAGCCGCGCTGTTGCGCCTCGGCCGTGAAGTATTGCGCTCGCAGAGCCGCTGAGACGATCGCCGCAAATCAGCCCTCTTCATGCGCCCCACGGAATCGCGCTCTATTCGACCTCTGGACTCGGAGCCTCTCACATGCGCCGCTTCGCCGCCCTCGTCCTCTGCCTCGGCCTGGCCGTCGCGGCCTGCAAGCCGAGCAGCGGCGGCGGCGGGACCGCCGGCTCGCCGCAGGACACCGGCGAGCACTCGCTCGGCAATCCGCAGGCGAAGGTGACCGTGATCGAGTACGCCTCGCTCGGCTGCCCGATCTGCGCGCTCTGGAACAACACCCAGTTCGAAGGCTTCAAGGCCAAGTACATCGACACCGGCAAGGTGCATTACATCTACCGCGAGTTCCTGACCGGTGATGCGCCGGTGGCCTCGGCCGGCTTCCTGCTCGCCCATTGCGCCGGCAAGGACAAGTACTTCCAGGTCGTCGACGCCGTGTACCGCGCCGAAGCGCCGCTGCTTGAGAGCAATCAGAACGCCGAGAAGCGCGACGCGCTGATCAAGGTGGCGCAGACCGCCGGCCTGACCGAGCAGCAGTTCAACACCTGCGTCACCGACGATAAGGCGCTGCTGGCGCTGAACGACCAGTCCAACAAGTACGCGACCGACGACAAGATCGACTCGACGCCGACCTTCGTTGTCAACGGCAAGCCTGTGGTGGGCGGCGACGAGCCGGCGCTGGAGAAGGCCATCGCCGACGCGCAGGCGGCCGCGAAGTGACGACGGCGCTGCGCCATGTCGTCCTCGGTGCGGCGCTGGCCGTCTCTGTCGCGGCCGGCGCGGCGGCGGCGGTCGACGCGTCCGAACCCGGCGACGTGGCGATCGGCAGCGCCAAGGCGCCGGTGACGATCGTTGAATACGCCTCGGTCGGCTGCTCGCACTGCGCGGAGTGGGACCGCAGCGTCTTCCCGTCGGTGAAGGCCAAGCTGCTCGACACCGGCCAGGCCAGGCTGGTGGTGCGCGAGATGATCACAGGCGACGCCACCATCGCGACCGGCGGGTTCATGGTGGCCCGCTGCGCCGGTCCGGCGAAGTACTTCGACGTCGTCGAGGCGATCTACAAGCGCCAGGACGAGATGTTCGAGGGCAAGGCCGGCGAGGTGCTGCAGGACATCGCCCGCACCACGGGCGGCCTCGACGAGGCGGCCTTCGACGCCTGCATCGCCGACCAGAAGGGCCTCGATGCGCTGGACGCGCGGATCGCCCAGCACATGAAGGTCGACAAGGTCGAGTCGACCCCGACCTTCTTCGTCGGCCAGTCGCGGCTCGAGGGGTTCCAGACTTTCGCGCAGATATCCCAGGCGGTGCGCGCCGCCCGTCGCCATTAGGCCCCGGGGAGGGGCAGGTGCACTTCCAGAGACTGCGTCTTTCGGGCTTCAAGTCCTTCGTCGATCCGACCGACTTCCGTGTCGAGCCGGGCCTGACCGGCGTGGTCGGTCCGAACGGCTGCGGCAAGTCGAATCTGCTGGAAGCGCTGCGCTGGGTGATGGGCGCGAACTCGGCCAAGGCCATGCGCGGCCAGGGCATGGACGACGTGATCTTCGCCGGGTCGAGCGGCCGGCCGGGGCGCAACCATGCCGAGGTGACGCTGACGATCGACAACGCCGAGGGTCTGGCGCCCGGCGCGTTCGCCCGCCATCCGGTGCTGGAGGTGGTGCGCCGGATCGACCGCGGCGCCGGATCGACCTACCGCATCAACGGCAAAGAAGTGCGCGCGCGCGACGTGCAGCTGCTGTTCGCCGACGCCTCGACCGGCGCCAATTCGCCGGCGCTGGTCCGCCAGGGACAGATCTCGGAGCTGATCGCCGCCAAGCCGCAGAACCGGCGGCTGATCCTGGAGGAAGCCGCGGGCGTTTCCGGTCTGCATTCGCGCCGGCACGAGGCGGAGCTAAAGGTCCACGCCGCCGAGACCAACCTCGAGCGTCTCGACGACCTGGCGCGCGAGCTGGAGGCCTCGCTTGGGCGGCTGCGACGCGAGGCGCGGCAGGCCGAGCGCTACAAGAAGCTCGCCGCGCAGATCCGCGCGCTGCAGGGCGGCGTGCTCTTCGCCCGCTGGAGCGAGGCGCGCGAGGTGTTGGCCCGCGTCGACGCCGAGGCGCTGACCGTGGGCGCCGAGGCTGAGGGGGCGACGCGCGAGGCCGCCGCCGCCAGCGCCGCCGCCGCCGAGGCCGAGGCGGCGATCCGGCCGCTCCGCGACGAGGAGACCACCGCCGCGGCGATCCTGCACCGGCTGGAGATCGAGAAGGACCGGCTCGACCGCGAGCTCGAAGGCGCCTCGGCCGAAGTGGCGCGGCTGCAGGCCGAGATCGCCCGACTGATCGCCGACGCGGGGCGCGAAGCACAGATCGTGGAGGACGCCGGCCGCGCGCTGGCGCGGCTCGAAGCCGAGACGCGCGATCTCGAGGTCGAGATCGCCGCCGCGCCCGAACGCCTGCCGGAACTGGCCGCCCGCGCCGAGTCGGCCACCGCCCGCCGCCAGCGCGCCGACGAGGAAGTCGAACGCCTCGCCGCCGAGATCGCCGCCGCCGAGGCCGGCCGGCGCAGCGCCGAGACACGCCTGGATGAAGCGCGCTCGCGGCTCTCGCGCACCAGTCGCGCGCTCGAACAGACCCGCGCGGATCGGGCCGCCCTGGGTCCGGCCGAGGATCCACGCCGCGCCGAAGCCGAAGCCGCGGTCGCGGCGGCGGAAGCCGCGCTCGCAGAGGCCCGCGCGACGCTCGAGGCGGCCGAGGCCGAGCGCGCCGCCGCGAACGCGGCGGAGTCGCAGACGAGGGCCGCGGCGCGCAAGGCGGGCGACGAACTGGCGGCGCTGAGGGCCGAGGCGCAGGGCCTGGCTGCGCTGACCGCCCGCGCCGAGCGGGGCGCGTTCAAGCCGGCGCTCGATGCGGTGACGCCTGACAAGGGGCTGGAGGCGGCGCTCGCGGCCGCGCTCGGCGACGACCTCACCGCCGCACTCGATCCCGCCGCGCCGAGCCACTGGGCCGGCGCCCAGCCGAGGGCCTCCGACTGGCCGGCCGGCGCGACCCCGCTGGCGCCGCTCGTCAACGCACCGCCGGAGCTCGCCGCGCGGCTCACGCAGGTGGCGCTGGTGGATGCGGCCGACGGCCCGAAGCTGATGGCGGCGCTGAAGGTGGGCCAACGGCTGGTGTCGAAGGCCGGCGACCTCTGGCGCTGGGACGGCTTCGTAGCCAAGGCCGGCGCGCCGAGGCCGGCGGAGGCGCGACTGAAGCAGCGCGCGCGGCTCGCCGAGGTCGAGGCCGAGATCGCGAAGCTGGCGCCGGCGGCCGAGGCCGCGCGGCAGGCCGCCGACGCGGCCGCGAAGCGCGTCGCCGCCGCCGACCAGGCGGTGCGGCTCGCCCGGCCGAAGCCGCGCGAGGCCGAGGTCGGCGGCGCGGCCGCCCGCGAGCGGCTGGAAATACTGGCCCGCGAGGGCGCGCGCCGCGACGCCCGCGCGCAGTCGCTCGACGAGACCATCGCCCGCTTCGAGGCCGAGCGCGCCGAGCTCGCCGCGCAACTCGCCGACGCGGAGGCCGCGCTCGCGACCGTCACGCCGGGCGAGACCGACCGGACCGCGCTCGAGGCGGCCCGCGCGGCGGCGGCCGACGCGCGAACCGCCGAGGCCGCCGCCCGCGCCGCGTTCGACGTCGAGCGCCGCGAGAAGGACGGCCGCCAGCGGCGGCTCGAGACGCTGGTCGCCGACCGGGACGGCTGGCTGCGCCGGTCCGAGGCCTCGGCCCGGCGCCAGGAACAGCTCGGCCGCGACCGCGAGAAGGCCGAAGCCGAGATCGTCAAGGCCAGGGACGCGCCGGCCCGCGTCGCCGCGCGGCGCGAGACGATGCTCGACGAGCTGACCGCGGCGCAGGCGCGCAAGGCGAAGTCGGCCGACGCGCTCGCCATGGCCGAGGCCGTGCGCGGCGACGCCGACCGCGCCTGGCGCGCCGCCGAAGCCGCCGCCGGAGAGACGCGCGAGCGCCGCGCCAGCCTCGCCGCCCGCCTCGACGCCGCCCGCGAGCGCTTCGCCGAAACCGCCTCCGCGATCCGCGAGCAGACCCGGATCGAACCCGAAGCGCTCGGCCGACGCCTCGCCGAGGAGGCGCACGCCCTGCCGCCCGACGCGGCCGGCATGGAGACGCACCTGGCGGCGCTGGAGCGCGAGCGCGAGCTGATGGGCCCGGTCAACCTGCGCGCCGAGGAGGACGCGCGCGACCTCGCCGACCGTCTGCAGACGCTGAAGTCCGAGCGCGCGGACCTGTCAGCCGCGCTCGCCAAGCTGCGCCAGGGCATCGCCGAACTGAACGCCGAGGGCCGCGAGCGCCTGACCGCCGCGTTCTCGGTGATCGACGGCCACTTCCGCACGCTCTTCACCAGCCTCTTCGAAGGCGGCCAGGCCGAGTTGCGGCTGGTCGAGTCCGACGACCCGCTCGAGGCCGGGCTCGAGATCTACGCCTGCCCGCCCGGCAAGCGGATGGCGGTGATGAGCCTGATGAGCGGCGGCGAACAGGCGCTGACCGCCGCAGCGCTGATCTTCGCCGTGTTCCTCGCCAACCCGGCGCCGATCTGCGTGCTGGACGAAGTCGATGCGCCGCTCGACGACGCCAACGTCGAGCGCTTCTGCAACCTGCTCGACGAGATGCGCCGCCTTGCGCCGACGCGCTTCGTCGCCATCACCCACAACCCGCTGACGATGTCGCGGATGGACCGGCTCTACGGCGTGACAATGCCCGAGCGCGGCGTCTCGCAGCTGGTCAGCGTCGACCTCCGTCAGGCCGAGGCGCTCGCGGCGCAATGAGCGATGGCGGTGATCCGCGATCTCACCGAAGCCGATCTGCCGGCGCTGACCGCGACCGCCGGCGGCGCCGGCTGGCGCGGCGGCGAGTCTCCTCACTGGCGGAAGTACCTGGATGAGCAGCGCGCCGGCGTTCGCGACCTGCTGATCACGCTCGAGGGCGACGAGGCCGCCGGCTACGTCAGCCTGCTCTGGCGTTCGCACTATCCGCCGTTCGCCGAGGCGCGAATCCCCGAGATCAGCGACATGGTGGTGGCCGAGGCTTCGCGGCGGCGCGGGATCGGCGCCGCGCTGATCGCCGTCTGCGAGGCGCGCGCCGCAGCCGCCGGCTACCGGACGATGGGGATCGGCGTCGGGCTCTACGCCGACTATGGCGCGGCGCAGCGACTCTACGCGCGGCTGGGCTACCGGCCGGACGGACGGGGCGTCTACTACGGCGACACGCCGGCCACGCCGGGCCAGAGCTATCGGCTGGACGACGACTTGGTGCTCTTCCTGACCCGGCCGCTGCCATGAGCGCGGCGCTCGAGCCATGGCTCGCGCGGTGGGGGCTGGCGCTCGACGGCCCGGCGCCTGAGCGGCGCTACAAGGGCGTGAGCGACCCTGGTCAGGTGGCGTTCGTGCGGCGAGGCGATCAGCGCCTGGTGCTGAAGCTGCTGACGGCCGGCAGCGACGAATGGCGCTCCGGCGCCGCGCTGGCGCACTGGGCCGGCGAAGGCGCCGCGCGACTGGTCGAAGCCGCCGCCGGCGCGATCCTGATGGAGCGGGCGATCCCGGGCGAAGAGCTGCTCGCCCTTACGCCCGATCGCGACGACGCAGCGACGCTGATCGCCTGCGAGGTGATGGCCAAGCTGGACCGACCTGCGCCTTCGCCGGACGCCGGCTTCCGGCGCATCGAGGACTGGGGCCAGGGCTTCGCCCGCAACCGCGCCGCAGCGCTCGCCGCCGGCATGGACGGAGGTCTGATCGACAGAGGCGAGGCGCTCTTCCTCCAGCTCTGCGCCACGCAAGCGACGCCGATCCTGCTGCACGGCGACTTCCAGCACTACAACATCATCCGCGACGCAGGCCGCGGCTGGCTGGCGATCGACCCGAAAGGGATCCTCGGCGAGCCGGCCTACGAGCCGGGCGCGCTCCTGCGCAATCCGATGGAAGACTGGTGCGCCGAGCCGGCGGTGATCGACCGGCGCGCGCGGCTGATCGCCGGCCGTCTCGGCTACCCGTACCAGCGGCTCGTCGGCTGGACCTTCGCGCAGTGGGTGCTCTCGGTGCTATGGGCGATCGAGGACGGAATGCGCTACGCTCCGTCGTGGCTGAAGGGTCCCCGTGCGGCGGAGGCCCTGCTTTAGGCGGCGGGGACTCGATTTCAAGGATGCGTCGGACGAGAAACCGGGCTCCTAACCTTTAGAAAATTTCAGAATTCTCCGCTTGCCACGCGAATCTGAACACTGCTAAATTAGCAGTGTTAGGTTCCGTTGTCGCGCCGGCGTGGGGATACGCCGGCGATATCCCCGGCTGCGGAACCTGACGCTCAAGTCGATCACACGCCGATCCAAGCTTTCTCATCGCCAAAATCCTTGTCGGAGGGCTTTCTCATGAAGCTCGTCATTGCGGTGGCATGTCTTGCCGCCAGCCTCTCGCTCGCCTCTCACGCTCTGGCCGATGGCCGCACCGAGGCCACGCTCGCTCAGCCGGTCCCTGCCAAGACCCAGTTCCTCGCCAACGGCGCGATCTGGGACTGCGAAGGGACCACCTGCGTCGCCGCCAATACGCCTGAACAGTCGTTCGGCGCTTCGCAGTGCCGCGACGTCTCCAAGCGCTTCGGCGCCGTGGCGGAGTTCAAGAACGAGTACAAGTCGCTGCAGCCCGCGTCCCTCGACCGCTGCAACGCCGGCATCGCGCCGAGAACCACTACCGCGTCTCGCTAACCTGCGAGCAAGGCGCGGCCTGGCGCGCGTCCGCGTTCGTCCCTGAGCAAGCCCCCGCTCGCCGCGGACGCGCGCCTCTTTCAGTCGCCTCCTAAGGGCGGTCCCTTCGGGGGCCGCCCTCTTTGTTTCGCGACTGCAGCGAAGCGGTTTCTGGCTTGGTTGCGAGCCTGAAAAACGCGTGCTATCAGGCGCGCGGCTTTGGCCGGGGGGGCGCGCGACCGCCCCCTCGGCCGCGTGCTTTTTCAAGCGCAATCAAGCCCTTAAGCCGGAATCAGGCGGTGTCTGGCTCCGGCGCTGTCAGGCGACGGACGGTCAAAGCTAGTGGCGGACGATTCCAAGGCGACGGACGTGGGCGTCAGGTACGCTCAGGCCCTCTTCGAACTGGCCAAGGGCCAGGGCGACGCGAACCTGGTGGAAGCCGACCTGAAGTCTCTGAAGGCCATGCGCGCCGAGAGCGAGGACCTCCGCACGCTGATCGGCTCGCCGGCGTTCGACGCCGAGACCAAGGGCAAGGGCCTGGCCGCAATCGCAGAGGCCGCAGGCTTCTCGGCCACCACCAAGAAGTTCCTCGGCCTCGTTGCGGCGAACCGTCGCGCCAATGCGTTGCCGGACATGATCCGCGCCTTCGAGAAGCTCGCCGCCGACGACCGCGGCGCGATCTCCGCCGAGGTGACGACGGCGCTGCCGCTGACCGCCGCCCAGCAGACGGCGCTCGCCGCCTCGCTGCGCACGGCGCTCGGCAAGGCCCCGGAGATCGAGACCCGCGTCGATCCCGCCATTCTCGGCGGGCTCAAGGTGCGCGTGGGCTCGCGCCTCTACGACGCCTCGCTGAAGTCGAGGCTCGATTCGCTGAAATTCGCCCTGAAGAGAGCGTAAGACACTTCCATGGACATCCGCGCCGCCGAGATCTCGGCCATCCTGAAAACCCAGATCGCCAACTTCGGCGAAGAAGCCGACGTCTCCGACGTCGGGCAGGTGCTGTCGGTCGGCGACGGCATCGCCCGCGTGTTCGGCCTCGACAAGGTGCAGGCCGGTGAGATGGTCGAGTTCCCATCGGCCGGCGTGAAGGGCATGGCCCTCAACCTCGAGCGCGACAACGTCGGCATCGTCATCTTCGGCGAGGACCGCGCGATCGCCGAGGGCGACGAAGTGCGGCGGCTTGGCGAGATCGTCGACGTGCCGGTGGGCAAGGGCCTGCTGGGCCGCGTGGTCGATCCGCTCGGTCAGCCGATCGACGGCAAGGGCCCGCTCACGGATATCGCCGAGCGCCGGCGGGTGGACGTGAAGGCGCCGGGCATCATCCCGCGCAAGTCCGTGCACGAGCCGATGTACACGGGCCTGAAGTGCATCGACAGCCTCACGGCGATCGGCCGCGGCCAGCGCGAGCTGATCATCGGCGACCGCCAGACCGGCAAGACCGCGGTGGCGATCGACACCATCCTCAATCAGAAGCAGGTCAACGCCGCGGGCGACGAGTCGACCAAGCTCTACTGCATCTACGTCGCCATCGGTCAGAAGCGCTCGACGGTGGCGCAGATCGTCAACACGCTCGAGGAACGCGGCGCCCTCGACTACACGATCGTCGTGAGCGCCACGGCGTCGGAGCCGGCGCCGCTGCAGTTCCTCTCGCCGTTCGCCGGGTGCGCGATGGGCGAGTGGTTCCGTGACAACGGCATGCACGCGCTGATCATCTACGACGACCTTTCCAAGCAGGCCGTGGCCTATCGGCAGATGAGCCTGCTGCTGCGTCGACCGCCGGGCCGCGAAGCCTACCCTGGCGACGTCTTCTACCTCCACTCGCGCCTGCTCGAGCGCGCGGCGAAGCTCAACGAGAACTTCGGCTCCGGTTCGCTGACGGCGTTGCCCGTGATCGAGACGCAGGCCAACGACATATCGGCCTACATCCCCACCAATGTGATCTCGATCACCGACGGGCAGGTGTTCCTGGAAACCGACCTCTTCTTCCAGGGCATCCGCCCGGCGATGAGCGTCGGCACGTCGGTCTCGCGGGTGGGCGGCAACGCCCAGATCCGGGCGATGAAGCAGGCCTCGGGCTCGCTGAAGAGCGAACTGGCGCAATACCGCGAGATGGCCGCGTTCTCGAAGTTCGGCTCTGACCTCGATGCGGCGACGCAACGGCTGCTCGCCAGAGGCGCGCGGCTCACCGAGCTGCTGAAGCAGCCGCAATACTCGCCGCAGCAGGTGGAAGAGCAGGTCTGTGTGCTCTACGCCGGCACGCGCGGCTACCTCGACCCGGTCCCGCTGGATGCGGTCGGCCGCTTCGAGGCCGAGCTGCTCGGCCGGCTCCGCACGCAACACGGCGACCTGCTGGAGGCGATCCGCACGCAGAAGACGCTGAACGACGAGCTCGAAGCGCAGCTGAAAGCCGTGCTCGACGCCTTCGCCGCCACGTTCGCCTAGGGGAGCCGCCGCGGGCCATGGCAAGCGTGAAAGACATGCGGACGCGCATTCGCAGCGTCCAGTCCACGCAGAAGATCACCAAGGCGCTGCAGATGGTGGCCGCGGCCAAGCTGCGCCGGACCCAGGACGCGGCCCAGAGCGCCCGACCCTACGCCGCTCGCATGGCCTCGGTGATCGCCAACCTGGCCTCCGCGGTGTCCGGCCCCGGAGCGCCGCGACTTCTGGCCGGCACAGGCTCGACGGACCGCGAGCTGGTGATCATCGCCACCGCCGACCGGGGTCTGGCCGGCGGCTTCAACTCGTCGATCGTCAGGGCGGCGAGAGACCACATCGCCGCCGCCGTCAACGCGGGCCGGCAGGTCTCCATCCTGACCATTGGGCGCAAGGCGCGCGTGCAGCTGCAGCGTCTCTACGGCGACCGCTCGATCGGAGCGCTCGAAGCGGGCGCGCGGCCCACCCTGGAGCGCGCCCAAGAGATCGCCGACATCGTGCTCGCGCGGTTCCAGGCCGGCGAGTTCGATGTGGCCACCCTCTTTTACAGCCGCTTCCGTTCGGTGGTGAGCCAGGTCCCCACGCGCCAGCAGCTGATCCCGGCCCAGGTGTCGGGTGCGACGCCCGCCGTCGACCTGAAAGGCGCCGCCTACGAGTACGAGCCAGACGAGGAAACCATCCTCGCCACCCTGCTACCCCGCAACGTCACCGTGCAGATCTTCTCCGCCATGCTGGAAAACGACGCGGGGTTCTACGCCGCGCAGATGGCGGCGATGGACAACGCCACGCGAAACGCCGGCGACATGATCGCCGGTCTCACCCTGATCATGAACCGCACCCGCCAGGCGCAGATCACCAAGGAGCTGATCGAGGTCATCTCCGGCGCCGAGGCGCTCTAGACGAGGTAGAAGCTTCTCATGGCCACCGCCGCCGCCAAGAAACCCACCGCGAAGAAGACCGCGTCAGAGCCGAGCCCCGCCGAGGTCCTGCCGCAAGGCGTCGCCACCGGCAGCATCGCGCAGATCATCGGCGCCGTGGTCGACGTGGAGTTCGACGGCCACCTGCCGCCGATCCTCTCGGCGCTGGAGACGGTCAACCACGACCAGCGCACCGGCGAGCCCGTGCGCCTGGTGTTGGAAGTCGCCCAGCACCTTGGCGAGAACACGGTGCGGACCATCGCCATGGACGCCACCGAGGGGCTGACGCGGGGCCAGGCGGTGGTCGACACGGGCGGTCCGATCACGGTGCCCGTCGGACCCGGCACGCTGGGGCGGATCATGAACGTCATCGGCGAGCCGGTGGACGAGGCCGGGCCGATCCCACACAACCGCCGCTCCTCGATTCACCGCGACGCCCCCTCCTTCGCCGACCAGTCGACCTCCAAGGAAATGCTGGTCACCGGCATGAAGGTGATCGACCTGCTCTGTCCCTACACCAAGGGCGGCAAGATCGGACTGATCGGCGGCGCCGGCGTCGGCAAGACCGTGACGATGCAGGAGCTGATCAACAACATCGCTCTGAACTACGGCGGTTATTCGGTGCTGGCGGGCGTGGGCGAGCGCAGCCGCGAAGGCAACGACATGTACTACGAGATGATCGAGTCCAAGGTGAACGTCGATCCTCGCGAGCATGGCGGGTCCACCGAGGGCTCTCGCTGCGCCCTGGTCTACGGCCAGATGAACGAACCGCCCGGCGCGCGGGCGCGGGTCGCGCTGACCGGTCTGACCCAGGCCGAGTACTTCCGCGACGAAGAGGGCAAGGACGTGCTGCTCTTCATCGACAACATCTTCCGCTTCACGCAGGCTGGCTCGGAGATGTCGGCGCTGCTGGGTCGCATCCCCTCGGCCGTCGGATACCAGCCCACGCTGGCCACCGAGATGGGCAACCTGCAGGAACGCATCACCTCCACCAACAAGGGATCGATCACTTCGGTGCAGGCGATCTTCGTGCCCGCCGACGACCTGACCGACCCCGCGCCGGCGACGGCCTACTCCCACCTCGACGCGACCACGATTCTCTCGCGCGACGTGTTCGCGCTGGGCATCTTCCCGGCGGTCGACCCGCTCGATTCCACTTCCCGCATCCTGGACCCGTTGGTGATCGGCGAGGAGCACTACCGGGTGGCGCGTCGCGTGCAGGAGATCCTCCAGCAGTACAAGGCGCTGAAGGACATCATCGCCATCCTGGGCATGGACGAGCTCTCCGAGGACGACAAGCTGGTGGTCGCCCGGGCCCGCAAGATCACCCAGTTTCTCTCGCAGCCCATGCACGTGGCCGAGGCCTTCACCAACCTGCCGGGCGTGTTCGTGCAGCTCGAAGACACGATCCGCTCGTTCAAGGCGGTGTGCGACGGCGAGTACGACCACCTGCCGGAAACGGCGTTCCGTATGGTCGGTACGATCGAAGACGCGGTGGCCAAGGCCGAGAAGATGGCGGCGGAGGCGTAAGGGGCAGCGATGGCCGGCAAGCTGCGCTTCTCCCTCGTCGCGCCCGAGCGCGAGCTCTTCGTCGGCGAGGTCGACCAGGTCGACGCCCCCGGATCGGAGGGCGATTTCGGCGTGCTCGCCGGTCATGCGCCGTTCATGACGACCCTGAAACAAGGCCGGGTGAAAGCCTACGACGACGGGCAGGTCACGGTGTTCGAGGTGCGCGGCGGATTCGCCGACGTCACCGCCGAAGGTCTCACCATTCTGGCCGAGCACGCCGAAGAGGTAATTTAGCCGCTTGGACGGCCGGCCCCAGCCTCGCTAGAACGCTGGCGACGGACTTCCGTCCACCACGTCCAGGAACGCCCCCATGCGCCTCGCGCTCGTCAGCCTGATCGCCTTGGCCGCCGCGGCCGACGCGGTCGCCCAGCCCGCCACGACCCCGACGCCGGCGCCGAGCGCCACCCCCGCGCCGCCGGCGCCCGCGCCGCCGCCCCCCGCGCCGCCCACGACGCCGCCGGCCGCCCCGAGCGCGACGACCGCCCCTGCCGCGACCGCGCCGACGACCACGCCCGCCTCGACCACGCCGAGCACCGGCGCCGCCGTCGCGCCCGGCTCGGTGACCCCGACCGCCGAGGCGCCGCCACCGCCGCCGCCACCACCCCCTCCGCCACCGCCACCGCCACCGCCGCCGCCTACGGATCCGACCGCGATCGCGCTGCTCGACGTGTTGCAGCGGGTCTGCATCCCCGCCGCCGGCGGCGGCAACTTCGTCCAGATCGCCAAGAGCTATGGCCTGAAGAAGCAGGGCGGCGACTACGGCGGCTGGGCGCTGAAGCAGAAGGACTTCCAGCTGCTGGTCGAAGACCCCGGCTCGAATCCGAACCAGTGCCACGTCGACGTGACCCATCCGGCCGACCTCGAGGCCCCTGGCCGCCCGATCGTCGTCGCCTTCAACGACTGGGCCGCGATCGAGCACGGCTGGAGCCTCTACCGCAACGACAAGAACGTGCAGGGCTCGACCCAGTACACGACCCGCTCGTGGCAGCTCGACTGGAACGGCCAGGAGCAGAGCCTGGTCTTCACCACCATGCGCAAGGCCGACGGCACGCCGATGAAAGGCAACGCCGACACCTCGCAGATGATCTACGAGATCACCAAGTCGGCGAGCTGACGGCGCTCAGCTCGTGCGGGCCGCCAGCTCGGCCGCTTGCTTGCGGGTGAGACCGGCGCGCACGAGGTCGTAGGACTGCGCCGCCAGGCGCTCGATCTCGCCTGCCGGCACGTCGGCGTCCAGCGTGACGGCGATCCAGTGGCGACGGTCGAGATGCGAGCGGTGGCCGACACCCGCGTATTCTTCGCGCAGCACCTCGGCAAGGTGCGGGTCGCACTTCAGGATCACGTGCGGGTCCTCCCGTAGCCCGAGGATCGCGAACGTCTTGCCCATCAGCTTGTAGATCAGCACCAGCGGCCGGGCGCCCCGCCGCGGCGTCATCGGCTCGGAGACGGCGCCGGGCATCGCATCGAGGATGCGCTTCAAGGCGGCGGTCTCGGGGCGCAGTTCCAAGGCGTCGATCTCAACCTGCGGCTGGACCTTAGCCCCGCCCCCTGCCCGGCCACAACGTCGGGCGCGACGCCGCGGCGGCCCACTTCCGCCGCCAAAGCGGCTATGGAAGGGGCGAGGCGGCGCAAGACGGAGGCTGCGGGACGTTGCGGACGGTGGCGGTGATCGCCCTCAAGGGCGGTTCGGGCAAGACGACGGTGGCGACGCACCTGGCGCTCGCGGCGCACCGGCGCGGCGTCGCGACCCTGCTCGTCGACCTCGACCCGCAGCGTTCGGCCCACAACATCATGAGCGCCCGCGCCGAGCCGGGGCCCACGGTCGTCGCCGCCACGGGGCCGAAGCTGATGTCGCTGCAGTTCGCCGCGATCGGCCTGCGCCAGCCGCTGATGATTGTCGACACGCCCGCCGGCGCGGTGGAGGACGTCAGCGAGGCGATCGTGCTCGCCGACCTCGCGGTGATGGTCGCCCGGCCGACCCTGATCGACCTCTCCGGCCTCGCGCCGACCCTCGCCATCGTGCGCAAGCTCGGCAAGCCGGGGATCGTGGTCGTCAACCAGGCCCCGCCGGCCCGCGACGGCGCCGAATCGCCGCTGGTGCGCCGCGCGCTCAAGGGCCTCGACTATATGAAGGCCGAGGTGGTCCCGACGATCCTGCGCAGCCGCACAGTCTACCAGACCGCGCTGGAGACCGGGCGCTCGGCGGAGGAGATGACCGACCCCGCGGCCGCCCGCGAGATCGCGGCGCTCTGGGCCTACGTCGATGCGGCGCTGTCCGAGGAAACGGCCGCGCGCGAAGACGCGTCTTGAACCGGCAGCCCTACTCCGCGGCCAGCGGCGCGGCGATGTCGACCATCCAGCTGAAGCAGCGCTCGGCGATGCGCTCCCAACCGGGCTCGCCGATCAGCCAGTGGCTCATGCCAGGCGCCATCTCGTAGTTGGCGCCGAGTCGGCGCGCGGTCTCGCGGACAGTGGCGGGCGAGTGGATCGCGTCGCGCTCGCCGGCGATCGCCAATATCGGCGCGCCGATGCGCTCGGGCCGCGCCAGCGTGGTCATGAACGGATCGAGCCACCAGTTCAGCGTCTCGAAGAGGGCCCGGCCGCTTTCCGGGCGCATGCGCTCGAAGATCGCGTGGCGATCGCGCCCCGGCAACCGGTCCACGCCGTAGCGGCGGAAGGCCGGATAGTCGGGCTCGATCGCCTGCGCCCAATAGGGGCCGAGCGCGTAGAGGCTGACGGCCGAGATCGCTTCCTCCATGGTCGAACCGCCGACGCCCCAAGGCGCTGACGGGGCGAGCAGGACCACGCCGGCGACCGGCGTGCGCGCGGCCGCCAACAGCGCGACGAGCCCGCCCATCGAGTGGCCGATCAGCACTGGCGGGCGGGACGATGCGGCGGCCCGCGCGGCGACGGCGTCGGCGAAGTCGCTCATCGAGACGCCGCGCACGGCCCCGCGCCCCTCGAGCGAGCCGTGGCCCGGCAGATCGGGGGCGTCGACGGCGCAGCCGGCGGCCGCGAACGGGCGCGCGAATGTCTCGAACGCCCAGCCGCCGCAGAACGCGCCGTGGACCATCAGAATCGGTGGAAGCGTCATGAACCCCTCAGGATGCGTCCATCCATCGCCGCTTGGCGCGGGCGCGGCAAGCCCCCGAGCGTCCGGAGCGAATCGGCGGAGCTAACCGGCCTGTTCGCGGACCTGCTCGACGAGCGGGCGGAAGGCGGCGATCACCTGGCGGTAGACGTCGCGCTTGAACTCGATCACCTCGTCCAGCGCCTCGTCGAGGTCGGCCCAGCGCCAGCGGTCGAACTCGACCTCGCCATGCGCTTCGAGGTCGATCTCGTCGTCACGGCCCTCGAAGGCCAGCGCGAACCAGATCTGCTTCTGGCCACGCCAGCCCTTGGCGATCTTGGAGCCCTGGTGCTCCGGCGGAAACTCGTAGCCCAGCCAGTCGCGCGTGCGGCCCATCAGCCGCACCGAGGTGACGCCGGTCTCCTCGCGAAGCTCGCGCAGCGCAGCGTCAAAGTCGCCTTCGCCGACATCGATGCCACCTTGCGGGAACTGCCAGTTGCGCGGCGGCGGCGCCTTTGCGCGGCGGCCGAGCCAGACCTTGCCCGTGGGCGCGATCAGCACGATCCCGACGTTGGGACGCAGCAGGCTCAGGTCCATCGGCCTCATCTGGGGCTCGCCGCCCCGGATCGCCAGATGGCCCACCGCCCTACCTGCGGACAGCGAGCGCCGAGGCGGGCACGAGCTGGATGCCGCGCTGCGCAAGGCCAGCGGCCCAGTGCTGGGCCTCCTCGAGCGTGACCGGGTAGGCGAAGCCGGAGCCGAGCGCCTGACCCGAGCGCGCCGCCTGGGTCTCGAGCGCCGTCAGCTGCGCCTCGATCGCCTGGCCGTCGAGCTGGTCGTCGACGATACGGTCCGCAGAGGCGCGGGGGATGCCGCCGCCGACGCGGGCGGCCGAGCCGTCGTCGACGAAGGCGAGCCCGCGCTGTCGCAGCTCGTTCTCGAACACGCCCATCGCGCCCGGTGACTGGACGAACTTGGAGCCGAGGTAGTTGGTCACGCCGAAATAGCCGGTCGCGCGCGAGAGCAGCCAGTCGAGCTTCTGGGTGGTGTCCTGCGGCTGACCGTCGGCCATCAGCGTGTAGGGGCCGGGATCGTTGTCCGGATAGTCCTTGGGCTCCATCGGGGCTTCGAGCAGCACCTCGTGGCCGGCGGCCCTGGCCATGTCGATCCAGCCCTGCAAGCCGTCGGCGTAGGGAACGAACGAGAGCGTCACTTCGGGCGGCAGGTTGGCGATCGCCTCGCGCGTCGCCTTTGCGTTCAGGCCAAGGCCGCCGATGACCAGCGCCACGCGCGGCTTGCCGTCGCCGGCGAAGGGGCGGGCGTAGGCCTGGGCCGGCGTGCGGCCGTCCGGCGCGATGATCGGCAGCGGGCCGGCGGGGCTTTGCGTGAAGAGGCCCGCGATCGGCGCCTGCGCCAGGGGCGAGCCGCCGACGGCCTGACCGCCGTCGAATCGCGAATCGCCCGAGATGGTGATGATCGCCGCGCCGCCGTTGGCGACCGGTGGCTCGGCAGCGGCCGAATCGGAGAGCTGGACCGTGGTCGCGCCGTAGGGCGCTTCGCCCGAGGTCTCGCTCGGCAGCGCCTCGCGCCAGCCGGGCGGAGCGCTCGTGTCGGCGACGTGGGCCAGCGAGAGCCGCACCACTGGCGCGCCGGCTTTTGGGTTGCCGGTGAGCGAGACGAGGGCGGTGGCGGAGACCACGAAGAGCCCGGCCGCGGTCACGGCCCCGATCACCGGGTTGGCGAACGGGCCGAGCGCCAGCGTCCGGGCGGCGGGAGCGCTGTCCGGCGCAGCGCGCGGACGAGGCTTGGCGAAGATGGTTCGGGCGGCTGTCACGATGCGCACAGCCTCGCTTCACTTGGTTAATGAAGCAGAAAAGCGCAGCGGCTTTGGCGCGAGTTCGCGCCGCCCGCAACCGGCGACAAAACGCCTCGTCGGCGCGAAGCCGCTGCGTGGTTCGAGAGGCGCCCTACCGGGCGCTCCTCACCATGACGAAGATGGTGAAGCCGCACTCAAGTTCGTCATCCTGAGGAGCCCGCGAAGCGGGCGTCTCGAAGGACGCACCGCGCCGCTACGGTTTGGCCGGAGGCGTTACGGTCTGCGGGGACTGGCCGAGGCGGCCGGCCACCTGCGCGAGCGTCGCGGTCGGCTTGGCGAGCTTGGGCGTTGCTTCAACCGAACCGTACTTCAGCACGTCGAGCGCGCGGACCAGCTGGAAGTCGCCCTTCTTCTCGTCGTAGTCCGCCGGCGGGGCCTCGGCCGGCACGTGCGGACCGACGCGGATCTTGCCTTCGTCGGCCGTCAGCGCGTTGCGGAAGCTGGCCTCGGTGAACTCGAACGCCTCGTTGGCGATCTGCTGGGCCTCCTCGCGCGTCTCGGCGACTTCGAGATCGGGCTGGATGCCGGTCCGCTGGATCGAGCGGCCCGAGGGCGTGAAGTAGCGCGCCGTGGTCAGCTTCACGGCGCCGTCGAGGCCGCCGCGCAGCGGGATCACGGTCTGCACCGAGCCCTTGCCGAAGCTGGTGACGCCGACGATCGATGCGCGATGGCGGTCCTGCAGCGCGCCGGAGACGATCTCGGACGCCGAGGCGGTGCCTGAGTTGATCATCACCACCAGCGGCAGGCCGTTCAGCACGTCATGGCCCTTGGCGTCGTAGCGCTCGATGTCCTGCGGGTCGCGACCGCGTTGCGAGACCACCTCGCCGCCGTTGAGGAAGAGCCCCGCAACGCCGACCGCCTGGTCCAGCAGGCCGCCCGGGTTGTTGCGAAGGTCGAGGATCAGCCCCTTCAGCTTCGGATCCTTGGCCTTCAGGTCGTTGATCGCCGCCAGCGTCTCGTCGGTGGCCTTCTCGTTGAAGCCGGAGAGACGCACGTAGCCGTAGTCGCCCTCGAGGTGCGCCGCGACCGACTTCGGCTGGATGATCTCGCGCACGAGCTTGACGTCGAACGGGTCGGTCTTCTCGCGCCCGATCGTCAGCGTCACCGGCTCGCCCGGCTTGCCGCGCATCTCCTTGACGGCGTCCGAGACGCTCATGCCGAGGATGTTCTGGCCGTCGACCGCCAGGATGTAGTCGCCGGGCTTGATGCCGGCCCTGGCGGCGGGCGTGCCGTCGATCGGCGAGATCACCTTCACCGCGCCGTCGTCGCTCTGGATCTCGAGCCCGAGGCCGCCGTACTCGCCGCGGGTCTGGTCCTGCAGGTCGCCGTAGGCCTCCGGCGTCAGATAGTCGGAGTGCGGGTCGAGCGAGCCCAGCATCCCCTGCATCGCCGACTGGATGAGCTTCTTGTCGTCGACCGGGGTGACGTACTGACGGTCGACCTGGTCGAGCACGTCCCCGAACAGCTCGAGCATGTGGTAGGTGTCGGCCCGGGTTTCGGTGGTCGCTCGGGCGGTCTGGCCGATGTAGGCCATGGTTCCGGCGCCGAGCACGAACGCGGACGCGGCGATTAACAGGGTCTTTCGCATCGGGCCTCAGCCAACTCCTACGCGACCAGCCTTAGGCTGGTCGGATTAACGTTCGCCCCTCATCAGCCGCGCCGGATCGACCGGCCCCGCGGGCAGGCGGACCTCGAGATAGAGCTCCGGGGACGTTTGTCCATCGCTCGGCATGACACCGACAGGGGTGGCGGCCGCGACCGATTGACCGACGTTCACGGTCACCTTTCCAAGTCCGGAAAGGACCATGTGGCATCCGCCTCCCGCGCGCAAGATGACGACTTGTCCCCATCCCGTCAGCGGACCGGCGTAGGCGACCAGTCCGGCGGCGGGCGCGCGCACCACGGCGCCGGCGCCGGTTCGATAGGCCAGCCCCTCGGCCGCGAGCCCGTTCGCGAGCCGCCCGCCGTACCTGACCGCGAGCGGGCCGGCGGCGGGCGCCACGAGCCGCGCGGGCGCGGGCTGAGCGTCGAGGGCCGCCTCGGCGGCGCGCACGCCCGAAGGCGCCATGAGGGCCGCGTCGCCCGTCACCGCCTCGAGACGGCCCTGGCGGTCCTCGATCGCGCTCTCGGCGGCGAAGAGGTCGCCGCTCTGCTGCGCCGCCTGACGACGCACTTGCCGCAGGGCGGCAGCTTCGACGCCGAGCTGGCGCGCGCGGGCCTCGAGCTGGGGCGCGATCGCCTTGGCGAGGATCATCGCCCGGACCGCGTCCCGCGCATCGGAGGGGCTGACGAGCAGCGGCGGCGGCGGGTCGCGGCTGAACAGCACCAGCGCGGTCATCAGCCGGGCGAGCGTGTTGCGGTCGGCGCCGAGCCTGGCCTCCAGCGCGTCCTCCTGCGTCGTGAGCGCCTCGAGCCGGCGACGGCGATCCTCCAGCGTCTGGCCGTGCGCCGGAACAGCGAGCGCGAGCAGGACGGCGAGGGCGGCGAAGCGGCGCACACGCTTCGCATATCCCCCGGACGGTTAACGCCTCAATCCCGGTGATACGGGGCGCCGGCGAGGATCGAGACGGCGCGGTAGACCTGCTCGGCCAGCATGACCCTGACCAGCGCATGGGGCCAGGTCTGCGGTCCGAACGCCAGCGTCTCCCGCGCGGCCGCGGTGACGGCGGGATCGAGGCCGTCGGCTCCGCCGACGGCGAACGCCAGACGTCGCACGCCGTCGTCCCGGAGCGCTGCGAGGCGGGCGGCGAAGGCGCGCGAGGCCAGCGCGGCGCCCCGCTCATCGCAGGCGATCAGATGCGCGCCCTCGGCGCGGGCGAGGATCGCCTCGGCATCGGCGGCCGTGCCGGGCTTGCGTCCTGCGACCTCGACGATCTCGACCGGCGAGAGGCTCAGGGACCGGCCCTGAGCGCTCGCGCGCTCCGCGTAGTCGCGCGCCAGCGCAGCCTCGGGCCCGCCGCCCAGCCTGCCGACGCAGATCAGCGAAATACGCAGGGAACGCCGCTAGTTGACCGCGCGGCGCGGCGGTTCGACCGACCAGATCTTCTCGATGTTGTAGAAGGCCCGCACCTCGGGGCGGAACAGATGCACGATCACGTCGCCGGCATCGATCAGCACCCAGTCGCAGTGCGGCAGGCCCTCGACCCGCGCGCGGCCGTAGCCGGCGTCCTTGAGCGCGCGCAGCAGGTGGTCGGCCATCGCGCCGACGTGGCGGTGCGAGCGGCCGGAGGCGACGATCATGCCGTCGGCCACGGAACTCTTGTTCTTCAGGTCGATGAACACGACGTCCTGGGCTTTCTCGTTGTCCAGGCGGTCGAGAAGGAGGCGGTCGAGGGCCAATCGGCCCTGGTCGTCCTCTAACGCCTCGCTGGAAGGCGTGGCCTCCGGCGGAGAATCAGGCGCGCTGAGCGCGGTGTTGCGGTTCAGGGGATACTCCCGTGGGTGTCTCTCGCAATTGTGCAACATAGCACGAACGCCGGCTTCGGTCAGGGGGGATTGTGGCCGGCCCTGGCGCCGCCAGAGAGCGCGCGCCTCAGCGCTGTCGAAGATGTGAAGTTGAGCGGCCCGGTCAGATAGACCCAAGCCGGCGGTCGCCGGCAGGCCAGGGTCGGCGCCGCGGAGGCCGGCAGGCGGGCGTGGGCGAAGCGCCGGGCGGCCGGAGAGGTGCGGCTCTTCAGCGCCGCACCGGGTCGGGCGATCACGGCGACGGGCGTCTCGCGCATGATCTGGGTCCACCCGCGCCAGCGATGGAAGCTCGAGAGGCTGTCGGCCCCCATGATCCAGACGAAGCAGACGCCGGGAAAGCGCGCCTTGAGCACGCGCAGGGTGTCGATCGTGTAAAACGAGCCGATCCTGGTCTCGGCGTCGGACACGATCATCGACCGCCCTTGCGCGTAGCGCAGCGCGCCCCAGACGCGGCGCGTCAGCGCCTCGGTCTCGTGAGTGGGCTTGAGCGGATTCTGCGGCGAGACCAGCCAGACCACGCGGTCGAGTCGCAGACGCATGAGCGCCGTCTCGGCGACGTGGGCGTGGCCCTCGTGGGCCGGGTTGAACGAGCCGCCGAAGAGGCCGACCCGCATGCCGGGCCGCAGGTCGAACCCCAGTCTCAGCACCCGCGGCCGACCCGCGGCGGGGACGCGGCGGGCGGGTCCCGCGAACCACATGTCAGGCGCAATCCCTTATGCTCAGACTGAGCCTTAGTAGTGGGATTCAGGCCCGCCGCAAGCCGGTCGGCCGACCGCGCAGACCGGGACGGAGGGACGCCGCGCCACCCCAAGGGAGCGCAGGGCGCCGGCTATTTCGGCGCGACGATCCGGTTCTCCGCCGGCCAGGCGCTGGCGTACCCGTCGAACAGCGGCCCGCCGACCGGGGCCATCGCCCACTCGGCCAGGTCGATCAGCGGCGCTGGATCGGCTTGCGCGACGATGGCGTGGAAGGCGGCGGCGAAGCGCGCGGCGAGCTCGGGGTCGAGCTCGGCCAGGCGTCGCGGGATCCACTTGCCGCTCGCGCCCCAGGCGCCGCGGCTGCGCAGGATCAGTTCGGCGAGGGGGTCGTAGAGCCAGAAGCCGATGGCGACGACCTGCTCCGAGGGCCGCGGATCGCGCAGGTCCCAGACGCGGTCGGCGATGTGATAGCGCAGCAGATCGCGCCGCTCGTCGGTCAGAGGCGCGGGCCCGGCGCGATGCAGCCGCTGCGCCCTCGCGCGCCAGGCGCGGCCCGGTTCGGGCTCGGGGCCGACAACCCGGCTGCGCCCCACCATGTGGATCATCGCCGGGCGACCGCCGCGCACCTCTTCGGAGAGCGTCCAGTCGAGCGTCTCGGGATCGTGGATGAAGGCGTCGACCGGTAGCCCCTCGAACACGAACGACTCGCGGCGTGCGTTCGGCAGCGCAGCAAAGAGGACGATGAGGTCGAGATCCGAGCCTTCCGTGCCCTCGCCGCGGATCAGCGATCCGGCCGCAAGGCCACAGAGCGCCTCGGGGTAGCGGGCGCACAGCACCCGTGCGGCCAGCGCGGCCGTGCGGCGCGGCGTCAGCATCAGCCGGCCAGCGCCAGGTCGTCGGCGTGGATCAGCGGGCCGGCGGAGTAGCCAAGCGTCGGCTCGATCGCGTCGGACTTCAGGCCCACGATCCGCAGGGCGTCGACGGCGTCGTAGCGCGAGAGGCCGCGGCCGACCTCGCGGCCCGCGCCGTCGCGCACGATCACGGCGTCGCCCTTCTCGAACCGGCCCTCGACAGCCCTCACGCCGGCCGAGAGCAGGCTCTTGCCCGAGCGCAGCGCGCGGGCCGCGCCGTCGTCGACCACGAGCACGCCTTGCGGGTCGAGCGAGCCGGCGATCCAGGCCTTGTAGGCCGCGGCGGGCGTGGCGGCGGCCTGGAACAGGGTCGAACGCGCGCCCGCCTCGACCGCCTGCAGCGGCGCCGATCGTCGGCCCATCGTGACCAGCGTCGAGCAGCCGGCGGCCGCGGCGATCCGCGCGGCGGCGAGCTTGGTCGCCATCCCGCCGGAGCCCACGTGCGCGCCGCCCGCCATCGCCTCGATCTCAGGCGTCAGGCTCTCGACCAGCGGGATGTGCGTGGCCGCCGGATCGCGGCGCGGGTCGGCGGAATAGAGGCCGTCGACATCTGAGAGCAGGACGAGCAGGTCGGCGCCCACCATCTGGGCGACGCGGGCCGCGAGCCGGTCATTGTCGCCGTAGCGCAGCTCCTCGGTGGCGACGGTGTCGTTCTCGTTGACTACCGGGGTCACGCCTAGCTCCAGCAGCGTCTCCAGCGTCGCGCGGACGTTGAGGTAGCGGCGCCGCACCTCGGTGTCGTCCGGCGTCATCAGCACCTGCGCGGCGGTCAGGCCGACGGGCGCCAGCGCCTCTTCCCAGGCGCGCATCAACAGCGACTGGCCGGCGGCGGCGGCGGCCTGCTTCTCGGGCAGCGTCAGCGACGCGCGCTTCAGCGCCAGGCGGCGGCGGCCCAACGCCACGGCGCCCGACGAGACGACCAGCAGCTTCTGGCCGCGCGCCTTCAGGCGGCCGAGATCGGCGGCGAGGGCGGCGAGCCAGGCGGCGTCGGCTGCGCCCGTCGCCGGATCGACGACGAGCGCCGAGCCGACCTTGATCACCACCAGGCGCGCGGCCTCGAGCGCGGTCATGGACGCCACGCGCCGGTCTCTGCGGAGGGCGAGGCGGCCGGCTCGCGGCCGCGGCGAACCTCGGCGTAGGCGGCGCGCAGCAACGCCGTCACGCCTTCGCCCGAGACGCCAGACACGAGCGCCGGCGGATGGCCGACGGCGGCGGCGAGCTCGGCCGCCTTCGCCGCGCGCGCCTCGGCGCCAAGCGCATCGACTTTGTTCAGCGCCACGAGCTCCGGCTTTTCCGCCAGCCCCCCGCCGTAGGCCGCCAGCTCGCCGCGCACGGTGCGCCAGGCGCCGGCGACGTCGTCCTGCGTCGCGTCGACGAGATGGATCAGGCCGGCGCAGCGCTCGAGGTGGCCGAGGAACCGGACGCCCAGCCCCGCGCCCTCCGCCGCCCCCTCGATCAGCCCCGGGATGTCGGCCAGGACGAACCGCTCGCTGGCCGATAGGTCGACGACGCCGAGGTTGGGCGTCAGCGTCGTGAAGGGATAGTCGGCGATCTTCGGCGTCGCGGCCGATACGGCGGCGAGGAAGGTCGACTTGCCCGCGTTGGGCAGGCCGACGAGGCCGACGTCGGCGATCAGCTTCAGCCTGAGCCAGATCTCCCTCTCCTCGCCCGGTAGGCCGGGGTTGGCGTGGCGCGGCGCGCGGTTGACCGGACCCTTGAAGTGGGTGTTGCCGAAGCCGCCGTTGCCGCCGGCCGCGAGCCGCATCCGCGCGCCGGGGTGGTCGAGGTCGGCGATCAGCGTCTCGCGGTCGGCCTCGAGCACCTCGGTGCCGACCGGGACCCTGAGCTCGACGTCGGCGCCCGCCGCGCCAGAGCGATCGCGCCCCATGCCATGGCCGCCGGTCCCGGCCCTGAAGTGCTGCTGGTAGCGGTAGTCGATCAGCGTGTTCAGCCCCTCGACCGCCTCGATCCAGACGTCGCCGCCGCGCCCGCCGTCGCCGCCGTCAGGCCCGCCGCGCGGAATGAACTTCTCGCGCCGGAACGACACCGCCCCGGCACCCCCGTCGCCGGACCGGATGTTGATCTTGCACTGGTCGAGGAACTTCATGGCGGCGGTTTAGCGGAAGTGGGCGGCTCTGCGCGAGCGGCGCGATATTCGGGGCCGTTCGACGCCGGCGTAAGCCCTAGATGCGCTCGAACTCCAGCCAGACCGGCGCGCAGTCGCCGAGGCGCTTGGCTTCGTACCGCGTCGTCACATGGTCGGGCCACGGCCGGCGCCAGTCGTCGGCGCGCGCGGCGGTCCAGCGGAACGCAGGCGAGGCCAGGAAGCGCTCCAGCGTCCAGTCGGCGTAGTCGGCCCAGTCGGTGGCGTAGCGGATGATCCCGCCGCGCCGCAGCAGCCGCGCGGCCTCGGCGATGAAGTCGGGCTGGATCAGCCGCCGCTTCTTGTGCCGCGTCTTGGGCCACGGGTCAGGGAACAGCACGTAGAGACGCGACAGGACGCCGTCTGGCAGCCGTTCCATCAGCGCGCGGACGTCGCCGTGATGCAGCCGCACGTTGGCGAGCTTCGCATCGTCGATGTGCGCGAGCGCCGCGGCGATCCCGTTCACGAACGGCTCGGCCCCGAGCAGCAGCGCGTCCGGGTGCGCGCCGGCCTGCGCCGCCAGATGCTCGCCCGCGCCGAAACCGGCCTCCAGCCAGACCTCCCGTGCGGCCGGCATGAGCGCGCGCGGATCGAACGCCGCCTCGGGCAAGGCGAGCTTCGGCAGCAGCTCGTCCATCAGCCGCGTCTGCCGCGGCTTCAGGCTGCGCGACTTGATCCGGCCGTAGGTGCGCAAGGTCGGTTCGGCCAAGGGCGTCAGCTCGGGCGGCGGCGAAGAGCGCGAGACTTAGTGACGGCGCCGTCCGGCAGGCAAGCCGTCAGGCGCGTCTTGCAGAACCGTCGCCGGCGATCAGCGCGCCCAGGCGCTCGGCCAGGACGGCCGGAGGCGCCGGCTTGCGCAGCAGCAGGAACCGGTTGTCCTGGGCGCAGGCGGCGGCCTGGGTGTCGCCGTCGTCTTCCAGGTGGCCGGTGAGCATCAAACACGGCAGATCCGGCCAGCGGGAGCGGACTTCGCGGATGAGGTCCCAGCCGCTCATGCCTGCCATGGAGAGATCGGTCACGAGGGCGTCGATGCCAAGGCCTCCGCGCAGCAGGTCGAGCGCGCGCTCGGCGCTTTCCGCGCTCGAGACGAGAAACCCGGCCTCCTGGAGCGAGCCGGCGAGCGTCGCCCGGACGGCGTCGTCGTCGTCGACCAGCATTACCCGAAGATCGGCGCGCGCCACCTTCCGGTCGGCCGCCGGCGTCGGACCTTCGGTGCGGACGACAACGTCTTCCTTGGGCAACCAGAGCGATACGGTCGTACCGCGTCCGGGCTGGCTGGCGATGCTGATCGCGCCGCCGGACTGCTCGGCGAACCCTCTGGCCATCGAGAGGCCAAGTCCTGTGCCCTTGCCTTTGGGCTTGGTGGTGAAGAACGGCTCCCCTGCCCGGGCGAGCGTCGCCGCGTCCATGCCCGACCCGGTGTCGGTCACCGCGATGCGGACGAAGCGGCCGGCTTGCGGAGGCGGGACCTCCGGTCCGTGGCTTGGCGCGTCGTTCGTCGCGGAGATCGTGAGGATCCCGCCGCCGGGCATGGCGTCGCGCGCGTTGGTGGCGAGGTTGAGGAGCACGGTCTCGAGGCGAAACCGGTCGGCGACGAAGCCGGCGGCGTCGGCGGCGACATCGATCCTGATCTCGATCGACGGGTCCATCGCGTGCGCCAGCAGCTCGCGAACCTGCCCGACGAGCTCGGCGGTCTCGATGTGCTCGGGCCGCAGGACGTCCTGGCGGGCGAAACCGAGCAGACGGCGGCTGATCGAGGCGCCGCGCTCGACCGCCGCTTCGATCAGCCGGGCTTGGCGCCGCACGTGGTCGAGGTCCGCGGCGCGCCGCTCGATGAGCACGGCGCCGGCGCTGACCGCCTGCAGGATATTGTTGAAGTCGTGGGCGATGCCCCCCGCCAGCTCGCCCAGCGCGCTCATCCTCTCTGCGTGCGCCGCGCGGGTCTGCGCCGCTTCGCGGGCGGCGACTTCTTTGCGGACCTGAGCTTCGGACAGGCGGCTCGAGACGTACAGCGCGGCGCTCCAGCTGACGCTCGCCATCAGCACGGCGGTGTAGGCGAGAGTCAGCGCCGCCAGGCCCAGGTGGACCGGTGAGGGCTGCTGCAGCAAGGCGTAGAGCGAGGCCGCCGCCACGATGGCGACATACGAGATGCCGGCCAGCGGCACGGTCGCCAGCACGAACCCTCCCGCGCACATCATCCCGGACGTCAGAACGGCTATGAAGAGCTGGACCGGCGGAGAAGCGCCGGGAAACGCGACCGCGGGTATCACACCCCACAGCGCGCCGAACACGCAGCCGTTCAGCACCGTCCTTCGGATCGCGCGCCGCGACGCGGTGCGCCCCGGCTCGAACAGCCGGCTGCGCCGCCAGTTGCGAAGGTAGTACGCCGACAGCGCGAAGATCAGACCCGCCCAGACCCAGTAGGGCCATCGGAGGGCGCCCATCGCCGAAAACGTCGCCAGAAGGATCGCCGCATTGAGGCAGCTTGCGGCCATCGCGACCGGCGTCAGGCGGACGATCGCCGAGATTTGCGCCGCCCGGATGGCGCCTGCGGACTCTGGATCAGCCGGAAGTATGTCCAGCGCGAGAGACAATGGACGAGGAATGCCGTTCCCCCAGCTCGGCGAGAGCCTTCGTATCCCTCCGGGCGAGAACGCGCGCATCCAAGGAACCGGTCGGCCTTCCAGCGTGGCGACACGCCGAGCGTAGTTGTGCGCGCAACGCTCGTCGGCCGCCAGCGTCTTGATCGAGCTTGGACGGGTGGAGATCGTCGTCGTTGATGAGGATCAATCCGGCGGGAGGAATCCAACGCCCGGTGGAAAAGATGAACGCCTCGCCTCGGCCGCGTCGGCCCGTGCGAAGCTCCGGGAAGCCGAAGCGCCGGTTGCATTGACTTCGGCGGCCGCTTCCCCTATTGCCGCCCGCTCACTCGCGCCAGACTTTCGGAGCCACTCGCCGTGAAGCGCACCTTCCAACCCTCCCGCCTCGTGCGCAAGCGCCGGCACGGGTTTCGCGCGCGCATGGCGACGAAGAACGGCCGCAGGGTCATCGCGCGCCGCCGGGCCCAGGGCCGCAAGCGCCTGACGGCCTAGCCAACGCGACCTCCCCGCATGGTTCGAGACGCGTCCCGGGCGGGACGCTCCTCACCATGACGAGGCTGGCGCATCTTACTATCATCGTCATCCTGAGGAGCCTGCCGCGGCGAGCGTCTCGAAGGCCGCACGGCCCTGCCGCTGCATGACCGAAGCCGCCCCGCCCCTTGAACGACTGAAGAAGCGCGCCGACTTCCTGGCGGCGGCCAAAGGGTTCGCGTGCGCGAAAGGCGCGGTGCTGGTGCAGGCGCGCGATCGGCGGGACGGAATGGATCGGGTTCGGATCGGCTTCACGGCGACCCGGCGGATCGGCGGCGCTGTCCAGCGCAACCGGGCCAAGCGGCGCCTGCGCGAGGCGGCGCGGGCCGTCTTTCCCGGCCTCGCGCGGGCGGGCTGCGACTATGTGCTCATCGCGCGCGGCGGAACGGCCGAGCGGGCCTGGCCGCGTCTCCTTGACGACGTGAAAAGCGCGCTGATAAGGCTCGCCGCCGACCTCGCCGCCCCAGGCGTCGCCGCGCCGGCGCTTCCGTTGCCGCCCAGCCTAGACCCAACGTCCGCGCGAAGGCCGAAGGGCCGTCCGAAGGCCCCTCCAGCGTCCGATGCAGAACGATAGCCGCAACTTCATCATCTTCATCGTCATCACCCTGATCCTGGTGACGGCGTACGAGAACTTCGTCATCGCCCCGACCGAGAAGCGGCGCGAGGCGGAGCAGTCGCGCGCTCACGCGGTCGAGGTGCAACAGCAGAAGACCGGCCTCGCGCCCAACGGCCAGCCGGTCGCGCCGCATCAGACCCGCGACCAGGCGCTGGCGTCCGCGCCGCGCGTGCGGATCGACACGCCGGCCCTCACAGGGTCGATCAGCCTCGCCGGCGCGCGGCTCGACGACCTCTTCCTGAAACATTACCGCCAGACGACCGACGTGAGCTCGACGTCGGTCGAGCTGCTGCGCCCGCTGGGCGCGGACAACGCCTATTATGCGACGAGCGGCTGGGTCGGCGCGCCGGGCGCGCCCGACGAGACCACGCTCTGGACGCAGACCTCGACCGGCCCGCTGACGCCCTCCAACCCGCTCGAGCTGACCTATCAGGCGCCCACGGGGCTCGTCTTCCATCGCGAGATCAAGGTCGACCCGCAGTACCTCTTCACCGTCACCGACACTGTCGAGAACCATGGGACGGCGCCGATCAATATCGCCCCTTACGGCGAGGTGCAGCGGCGCGGCGTGCCGCCCGAGCTTGGCAAGATCGCGATGGAAGGCGCGATCGGCGTCTTTGGCGGCGTCCTCAAGGAAGTGAAGTACCAGAAGTGGAAGAAGGACGGGACCGACAGCTACGCGTCGACCGGCGGGTGGCTCGGGGTCACCGACAAGTACTTCATGACCGTCTTCGCCCCGCCGCAGGGGGAGCCGATCCGCGCCAGTTACCAGGTCACGCCGGTCAACGGGATCGACGACTACGAGACGAGCTACGTCGGCGCCGCGCGGGTGGTGCCGCCGGGCGGCTCGACCACAGAGACGACCCACCTCTTCGCCGGCGCCAAGGTGGTCAAGACGCTGCAGGCCTACGGCGATCAGCTGAAGCTGCCGAACTTCGACAAGGCGGTGGACTGGGGCTGGTTCGAGATCCTCTCCAAGCCGGTGTTCCTGGTGCTGGACACCTACGCCGGCTGGCTGGCGACGGTCGGCCTCGGCTTCGGCTGGGCGATCCTCGCGCTGACGATCACCATCCGCGTGCTCATGTTCCCGGCCTTCAACGCCTCCTACGCGATGTCGACCAAGATGAAGAAGGTCCAACCGCAGATGAAGGCGCTGCAGGAGCGGCTGAAGAACGAGCCGGCCGCGCTGCAGAAGGAGATGATGGCGCTTTACGCGCGCGAGAAGATCAACCCGGTCACCGGCTGCATCCCGATGCTGCTGCCGCTGCCGGTGTTCTATGCGCTGAACAACGTCTTCAACGTCACCATCGAGATGCGCCAGGCTTCGTTCGGCTGGGTGAAGGACCTTTCGGCGCCCGATCCGACCTCGATCTGGAACCTGTTCGGCCTCTTGCCCTGGGACCCGGCGCACAACGCCTGGATCCTGGCCATCGAGCAGGTGCCCTTCGTCGGCGGGATCTTCAGCCTGGTCTTCCACCTCGGCGCCTGGCCGATCATCTACGCGGCCACGATGTGGTTCTCGCTGCTGACGGGCCCGACGATGACCGGGATCGATCCCACCCAGCAGCGGCTGATGCGCTGGATGCCGTGGCTGTTCATGATCGTGCTGGCGCAGAGCGCGGTGGGCCTCGTGATCTACTGGTCGTTCTCGTCGGTGTTCACGATGGTGCAGCAGTACGTGCTGATGCGCCGGTTCAAGGTCGAGAACCCGATCGACGCCTTCGTCGCGCGGCTTACCTCCAAGAGCGAGCCGAAGGCGGCGGAGTGAGCGAAGCCTTCTCGGAGGCCGAGATCGAGGCGGCGCGGGTTCTGTTCGCCCACGACGCCGGCTTCCTGATGGGCGCGGCGAAGATCGACCAGCTGCCGGCGCCCGACCTGCCCGAGATCGCCTTCGCCGGACGCTCCAACGTCGGCAAGAGCAGTCTGATCAACGCCCTCGTCGGGCGCGCGGGCCTGGCGCGCAGCTCGTCGGAGCCAGGGCGCACGCGCGAGGTGAACTTCTTTCTCCTCGACGGCCGCATCCGCCTCGTCGACCTGCCCGGCTACGGCTTCGCCAAGGCCTCGAAGGGCGAGACGAAGCGGTTCCAGAACCTCGCGCGCGACTATCTTCGCGGCCGCCCGAACCTGCGCCGTGCGTTCCTGCTGATCGACGCGCGGCACGGGCTGAAGGCGGCCGACGCCGCGGCGATGGACGCGTTCGACACCGCGGCGGTCTCCTACCAGATCGTGCTCACCAAGGCCGACAAGCTGAAGCCGGCCGAGGCCGAGGCGGTCCGGCTGCGCACCGAGGCAGCCGTCGCCAGGCGTCCGGCGGCCTTCCCGCGCACGCTCGCCGTCTCGGCGGTGAGCGGCGCCGGACTCCCGATGCTGCGGGCCGAGGCCGCGCGCGCGGCGCTGGGCTAGTGCGTCCTTCGAAACGCCCGCTCGCGCGGGCTCCTCAGGATGACGAAGAGGGTGTGCCCCCAACAACGTCCGTCATGGTGAGGAGCGGCCCGTAGGCTCGCATCTCGAACCACGCACGGAGGATGACATCGCGGCCGGCCTTCGCTATCGAGCCGCCGATGGCTGACACCGCCGATACGCGCGAGGCCCAGGGCTGGGCCACCGCCCGCACGCTCGCCGAGGCGCTGCCGTACATCCAGCGCTACGACCGCGAGATCGTGGTCATCAAGTACGGCGGCCACGCGATGGGCGAGGAGGCGCTGGCCAAGCTGTTCGCCGCCGACGCGGTGCTGCTGAAGCTGCTCGGCCTGCATCCGGTGATCGTTCACGGCGGCGGACCTCAGATCTCGGCGATGCTCGAGCGCGCCGGCGTGAAGTCGACCTTCGTCGACGGGCTGCGGGTGACCGACGCGCCGACCATGGAGGTGGCCGAGATGGTGCTCTCCGGCGCCATCAACAAGGAGATCGCCAGCTGGATCACGCTGGCCGGCGCCGAGGCCGACGTCCGCGGCGTCGGGCTTTCGGGCAAGGACGCCCGGCTGATCACCGCTGAGAAGGCTAAGCGCACCCGCAAGGACCCGGGATCGAACATCGAGCAGGTGGTCGACCTCGGCTTCGTCGGCGAGCCGACCAAGGTCGACCCGAAACTGATCCTCGATCTGATCAACTCGGCCGACGACTACATCCCCGTGATCGCCCCGATCGGGGTTTCTCAGAGCGGCGAGACCTTCAACATCAACGCAGACACCGTGGCGGGGGCGGTCGCCGGCGCGCTCAAGGCCAAGCGCCTGCTGCTGCTCACCGACGTGCATGGCGTGATGGGCGAAGGCGGCGAGCTGATCCGGCAGATGACGGTGCGGGAGGCCGGCCAGGCGGTCGCGACCGGCGTCGTGACCGGCGGCATGATCCCGAAGCTGGAGACGGCGGTCGGCGCGGTCGAGGCGGGGGTCGAGTCGGCGGTGATCCTCGACGGCCGCCGGCCGCACGCGATGCTGGTCGAACTGTTCACCGAGCACGGCGCCGGCACGCTGGTGCGGGCGTAAGCGCCATGGACGGCGCAGACCTTCGCCACGTCACGACCTGGCTGTTCGATCTCGACAACACGCTCTACCCGCTCGAGACGGGCCTCGGGATCGACATCTCCGAGCGGATCACCGACTTCGTCGAGCAGCTGACCGGGCTGCCACGCGACCAGGCCAGGACCCTGCAGAAGCGATATCTCGACGAGCACGGCCTGACGCTGCGCGGCCTGATGCTGAACCACGGCGTCGACCCGAACGAGTTCCACGAGACCTTCGCCGACCTCTCGCTCGAGGCGCTGGCGCACGACCCGGAGCTGATCGGTGCGATCGGGCGGTTGCCGGGGCGCCGGCTCATCTTCACCAACGCCGACGCCGGGCACGCGCGCCGGGTGATGAACCACCTTCGTCTCGACATGCTGTTCCACGAGGTGTTCCACATCGAGTCGGCCGACTTCATCCCCAAGCCCGATCCGGAGGCGTTCCGCCGCCTGATCGCGGCCCATGCGCTGGAGCCAGCCTCCACGGCATTCTTCGAGGACCGGGCGATGAACCTGGAGCCGGCGAAGGCGCTTGGCATGACCACCGTGCTGGTCGGTCTGGGCGCCGAGGCCAACGACGAGCCGTTCGTCGACCACCGCGCCCCGCGGCTCGCCCCGTTCCTGGCCAGCGCCCGCGTCAAGGAGACCGTATGACCAAGATCGCGTTTGCGGACCTGCAGGCCGAGATCGAAGCCGGCTGGGAAGCCCGCGAAACCGTCGGGCCGACGACGACCGGGCCGCTTCGTACGGCGGTCGAGGAGACGCTGCTGCGGCTCGATTCCGGCGAGCTGCGCTCGGCCGAGCGCAACGCCGGCGGCGTCTGGGAGACCCGGCAGTGGGCCAAGCAGGCGATCCTGCTGTCGTTCCGCCTGAACCCGAACAAGGTGATGGGCGCCGGGCCCTTGGGCGGCGAGGCCGTGGGGCCCTGGTGGGACAAGGTCCCGTCGAAGTTCGAGGGCTGGAGCGAGCAGCGCTTCCAGGCGGCGGGATTCCGCGCCGTGCCGGGCGCGATCGTGCGCCGCGGCGCCTACGTCGCGCCCGGCGTCGTGCTGATGCCCTCGTTCGTCAACATCGGCGCGTACGTCGACGAGAACAGCATGGTCGACACCTGGACCACGGTCGGCTCATGCGCCCAGATCGGCAAGAACGTGCACCTTTCCGGCGGCGTCGGCATCGGCGGCGTGCTGGAGCCGCTGCAGGCCAATCCGACGATTATCGAGGACGACTGCTACATCGGCGCGCGCTCGGAGATCGCCGAGGGCGTGGTCGTGCGGCAGGGCGCGGTGATCTCGATGGGAGTCTACATCAACGGCTCGACCCCGATCATCGACCGCGCCACCGGCGAGGTCTATCGCGGCGAGGTGCCGGCCTACTCGGTCGTGGTCTCGGGCAGTCGCCCGGACCCCAAGGGGATCGGCGCGTCGCCTTATTGCGCCGTCATCATGAAGACGGTCGACGCGCAGACGCGGTCGAAGACCTCGATCAACGAGCTGCTGCGGGACTGAGCGCGCGCGGCGGCGCAGTATCCGACGCCGCCGACGGCGCGCCCGCGGCGGCGCTCTCGGGGATTGGGAACGTGACCTTGGCGACGAGGCCGCCGCCGGGGTTGGCCTTGAAACTCGCCTCACCGCGCAGCTGCCGGGCGTAGGCGCTCATCAGCGTGCGACCGACGCCGGCGCCGAGCTTCGACGTTCTGCCCTCGAACCCGGTGTCGGTGATCGAGAGCTCGCCCTCGCCGCGACGCACGCGGAACGCGATGCTCAGCTGACCGCCAACGGCCAGGCCGTGCTTGCAGGCGTTGCTGATCGCCTCGACCGCGAAGAGCGCGATCGGCGCCAGGCGGTCGGGGTCGATCACCACCGGATCGCAGGAAAAGTCAGTGCGCGCGAGCCGCTGTCCAGCCTCGCCGGTGATCAGCTGGCCGACCAGCTCCTCGAGGAACTCGCGCAGGTCAACGCGGCGCAGGTCGGGGCTCTGGTAGAGCGCGCGGTAGATCAGCGCGAGCGCGGTGATCCGCTGGCGGGTGTCCGAGATCGCCGCGCGGGCGGACGGGTCGGTCAGCGCGCGCTGCTGCATGTTGAGCAGCGAAGAGATGATCTGCAGGTTGTTCTTCACCCGGTGGTGGATCTCGAGCAGCATCGCGTCCTTCTGGGCGATGTGGTCGAGCAGCATGGCGTCGCGGGCGACGATGGTGGCCGCCATGGCGCCCAGCGTATCGGCGAGGTCGCGAATCTCCGGCGGCGCGCGTTCGGCCTGCACCGGGCGCACGCTGAAGCGGCCACGCGCGTAGATCGCCGCGATCCGCTGCAGGTAGGCGATCCAGCGCACCACGCCACGCTCGGCCACGGTCCAGACCGCGATCAGCGCCAGCGCGAAGGCCAGGATCGGCAGGGCGATGGCGCTTACCGGGTTCAGCCAGGCCCAGGAGACGAGGCCCTGCCGCGGCGCCGAGATCACCACGTAGACCTCCTGGCCGACCAGCGGCGCGGCGGCGAAGATTCGGCCGACGCCCGTGCGGTCGACCTGCGCCCATAGCCTGGATTGGGCGCCGAACCGCGCGCCAGGCGCGATCGGGAAGCGCGCCAGGTTGGTGGCCGAGAGCCAATGGCCTGCGTTGTCGGCCAGCGCGATCTCCGAGCCGGCGGGCAAGGCGCGGTCGGAGATGTCGGGCCGCAGGCTCGCCAGGCTCATGACGGCGGCGAGCGCGCCGTCGAAGCGGCCTTGCGGATCCTCGGCCCGGACGGCGGCCACCAGCGACGGCTCGCGCGCGTAGACCGCGCCCGGGTTGCTCGCGATCACCAGCGGCGCGCCGGCCCGCAGCGCCGAGAACCAGGGCCGCGAGCCGCGCGCCGGATCGGGCGGGACGTCGGCGGCGGCGCAGGCGAACCGGCCGTTCGCGTCGAAGCGGATCAGGTTCTCATAGCCCTTCAGGCGCGCCCCGATCTCGGAGAGCCGCTGCGCGCACTGAAAGCCGATCGAGCCGGGCGCCAGGGTCTGCAGCAGCACTTGCGCGGAGTCGATCCGGGCCCGCGCCACCGCGCCGCTGCGCTCGGCCGCGGCGGTCAGCTCGGTCCGCTCGAGCTGGGCCTGGCGTTGGAATGCGAGGCCGGCCTGCACCGCGCTCAGGAACAGCACCGGCAGCAGCGCCAAGGCGAGCGCGAGCCCGAGCCGCAACCGGATGGTCGCAGGCCAAACCGGTCGAGCCAGGCTGGCGGGCTTCATTTGATCGTGGCCAGGCGCTCCGCGTCGGCGAGGATGGCGCCCATGGCTTCGCCCGCGGCCGAGCCGTCGCGATGGTAGGAGCCACTCTCCAGGATCGCCTGCAGCGCCCGCCGCGCGCGGCTGACGCGGCTCTTCACCGTGCCCACCGCGCACTCGCAGATCGCCGCGGCCTCCTCGTAGGCGAAGCCGCCGGCGCCGACGAGGATCAGCGCCTCGCGCTGCTCGGCGGGCAGCATGGCGAGGCCCTGACGCAGTTCGTCGAGCGCCACCGGCGCCTCGGGGTCGTCGACCGCCACCAGGGTTCGCTCGGCCGCCTCCTGGTCGAGCTGGCTCTGGCGCCACGACCGGCGCTTGTCGGAGTAGAACTGGTTGCGCAGGATCATGAAGGTCCAGGCCTTCATGTTGGTGCCCATCTCGAAGCTGGCGCGCGCGTCCCAGGCTTTCAGCAACGCGTCCTGCGCCAGGTCGTCGGCGGCCGTAGGATCGCCGCAGAGGGTGCGGGCGAAGGCGCGCAAGTGCGGGATCAGACGTTCCAGCTCCTTGCGAAAGGCCTCGTCGCGATCGGGGTCAGGCCTGGCCGGGTACGGATGGGCGGACCCCATCAGCTCTCTCCGGGGCGTTCTTCATCCGCCCGCCGCAGAATCTGCAGGAACTCGTCCGGCACGGGCTCGTTGACAACCTCGTCGAACATCTGGCGGAGGCTGACGCCGATCGCCTGCTGTCGCAGCCGCGCCTCGTCGAGACTCGGCGATTTCCTGCGAGACCGCCTCATACGATGCTGTTCAATCATGTCCCGGAGCGAACTGACCGCCCGCGCCCCCGTAATGCCATTTCGGACCCGAAACGCTCGACTTGGCAAGTGGTTCCCCGGCTGAAAGGCTTGGGCTTGGGGCCGGTCATCAAACCGCCGCCAACCGACGGTAGGCATACGCTCCCACTTGCGGGAACCTGGCCCGCTGGCGTGCGTTAGCGAAGCTTGACGGGGGCAGCGCCGAGGCGGACCAGCCCCCCAGCCGGCGCCCCCGGCGCGCCGCATCATTGGAACGAAGGGGTACGACCTTGAGCCTTCTCGCACGCCTCGCGCCACATCTGCCCTACGTCCGCCGCTATGCGCGGGCGCTCACCGGCGACCAGACCACCGGCGACAACTACGTCAGGGCCACGCTGGAGGCGCTGGCCGCCGGCGAGCGTCAGCTCGAGCAGAGCGCGACCCCGCGCGTGGCCCTTTATCAGGTGTTCCATGCGATCTGGGCCAGCGCGGGCGCCAAGCTCGAACCGCGCGCCAGCGACGACGGCCAGCCGGGCGCCGATGCGGTGCAGCGGCTGATGCGTATCACGCCGAAGTCGCGGCAGTCCTTTCTGCTCACGGCGCTCGAGGGGTTCACCCCGGCCGAAGCGGCGCAGATCCTGGGCGTCAGCTTCGCCGAGGTCGAGCGCCTGATCGCTCAGGCGCAGGCCGAGATCGACGCCGAACTCGCGACCGAGGTGCTCATCATCGAGGACGAGCCGGTGATCGCCGCCGACATCGAGGCGCTGGTGAAAGAGCTCGGCCACAAGGTCAGCGACATCGTCGCCACCCGCCGCGAGGCGGTCGATGCGGCCCATCGCGCGGCGCCCGGCCTGGTCCTGGCCGACATCCAGCTCGCCGACGGCTCGTCGGGCGTCGATGCGGTGAAGGACATCCTGACCGACCATGACGCGCCGGTGATCTTCATCACCGCGTTCCCCGAGCGTCTGCTGACCGGCGAGCGCCCGGAGCCCGCATTCCTGATCACCAAGCCGTTCCAGCCGGAAACCGTGAAGGCGGCGATCGGCCAGGCGCTGTTCTTTCATCCGCGCCACCGTGCGGAGGCGGCGTGACCGCCCCGCGCCCTGGACCCCGCGCGGTCAGCCGCGCGCACCGCATCGACGCTCCGATCGATGTCGCGCGCCCGTTCATCTGGATCGCGGCCCTCTCGTTCGCGGCCGGCTTTGTCGGCTACCTGACGCTCGGCCCGCTCCTGGTCCGCTAGAGCCCGCGGGCGACGAACCAGCCGTTCTTGAAGCCCTCGCTGGCCTTGCCGTAGAGGAACGGATCGCCTTCCGGCGTCGTCACGCGGCCGCCCGCGGCGATCAGCACGGCGTGGCCCGCCGCGGTGTCCCACTCCATCGTCGGACCGTGGCGCGGGTAGATGTCGGCGGCGCCCTCGGCGATGCGGCAGAACTTGATCGACGAGTCCATCGGCTCGCGCCGGTGAAATCCGTACTGCTCGGCCAGCTTGTCGGCGGTTTCGACCTTCATCGTGTGGCTGATCAGCGCCAGCGCCTCGCCGGCCGGCCAGGTCCTCGGTCGGATCGGCTCGAACGGCCCGTCACGATGTCGCTTCACGACGCCTTCGGCGGTCGTATGCCAGATCTCGCCGCTCGCGGGCGCCGCCACCGCGCCCGCCACCGGCTCGCCGTGGTCGATCAGGCCGATGTTGACCGTGAAGTGCGGGTCGCCGCGGACGAACGCCTTGGTGCCGTCGAGAGGGTCGACCAGGAAGAAGCGCGGCCCGATCGCGTCGGGCGTGCCGAACTCGCTGGCGTGCTCCTCCGAGATCACCGGCACGCCGGGAAACCGCTTGGCGAGCCGCTCCAGGATCAGCGCCTCGCCGCGCCGATCGGCCTCGGTCACCGGGCTCTCGTCGGCCTTGGCGCTGACCGTCAGCTCGGTTTTCCAGAGCGGCAGGATCAGCCGAGCGGCCTCGGCGACGAGTTCGGCGAGATCCCCGCCGATGTCGGTTGCGACGTCCAGTCCCATGGGGCGTCTATGACCCACGAGTCCGGTTTCCCAAAGCGACAAATCAGGGGATGTTCGCGCCGATGAGCGAGATCGCCGCCGCCGGATACGACGGACCTGAGCCGTCGGCCGCAGTGCCCGCCGAGGAGCTGGCCGCGCGGCTTGCCTCCAAGCTCTGCCACGACTTCATCAGCCCCGCCGGCGCGATCGTCTCCGGCCTCGACCTGCTCGAGGATCCGTCCGCCAAGGACATGCGCGACGACGCGATGGAGCTGATCGCCTCCAGCGCGAAGAAGCTGGTCGACCACCTGGCCTTCGCCCGGGTCGCGTTCGGGGCGGCCGCCGGGGTCAGCCTGTTCGATTGCGCCGAGTTGGAGCGGCTGACGCGCGGTGTATTCGCGCACGTCCGCGCCGAGCTCGACTGGGCTGTCGGCCTGCCCTCGCTGCCGAAGCCGCCGGCGCAGGTGCTGGCCAATCTCGCCCAGCTCGCGTCGGGCGCCCTGCCGCTGGGCGGCGTCGCGAGGATGGAGGTTGCGCAAGGTCCCGGCGGCTACGAGGTGCGAGCCCTGGCGAAGGGGCCGAAGGCGCGCCTGCACGCCGAGGTGCAGGCCGGGCTCTCGGGCGCGCCGTTGGGCGACGGCCTCGGGGGCCGCTGGGTTCAGGCCTACTACGCGCACGCGGTCGCCACGGCCGCGGGGGGCGCGATCACGGCGGCGGCGGACGACGACGCGGTAACCATCATCGCGCGCATTCCCGCCTGAAATAACGCCGCAGGCGCGGCCGCCCATACGGCTCTTTAACCAAGGACGCGCGACAACGGGGCGTTCTGTCCTCAGGAGCCGGCATTCCGATGCGGACCTGTCTGGTCGTCGACGACAGTCGCGTGATCCGCAAGGTCGCGCGGCGGATCCTCGAAGACATCGGCTACGAGATCGCCGAGGCGGCGGACGGCGTCGAGGCGCTGGCGTGGTGCCGCGCGTCCATGCCTGACGCGATCCTGCTCGACTGGAACATGCCGGTCATGACCGGGATCGAGTTCCTCAGGAAGCTGCGCGCCGAGCCCGGCGGCGACGCGCCCATCGTGGTGTTCTGCACCGTCGAGAATGATCTCGCCCACATCCGCGAGGCGCTCGAGGCCGGCGCCAACGAGTACATCATGAAGCCGTTCGACGGCGACATCATCTCAGCCAAGCTCGCCGAGGCCGGCCTGTGAACGCCGAAGAGATCGCCCAGATCGTCTCGCTGTGCCGGGCCCGCGCGGGCCTGAAGGTGGCGCCGGACAAGACTTACCTGATGGAGAGCCGGCTCGCGCCCGTCGCGCGCCGCGAGGGTTACGATTCTGTCTCCGACCTGCTGGCGGCGATCCGCGCCAGCCGCGAGGAGCCGCTGATCTGGTCCGTCGTCGAGGCGATGGCGGGCGGCGAAACCGCATTCTTCCGCGACCGCAATCCGTTTCACGAGTTCAAGGACGAGATCCTGCCGCATCTGGCCCGCGCCCGCGCCGGCGCGCCGATCCGGGTCTGGAGCGCCGCCTGCGCGACCGGGCAGGAGATCTATTCGCTGGCCATGCTCACCGGCGACGTCGTCGACGCCGACCCGCCGCTCAGACTCGAGCTCGCCGCCTCGGACCTCAACCGTATCGCGCTCGAGCGCGCCCAGAGCGGGCTCTTCAACCAGTTCGAGGTGCAGCGCGGCCTGCCGATCCGGCTGCTGGTCGAGCACTTCGAGAAGGAAGGCGAGCAGTGGCGGATCTCTGAGGCGCTCCGACAGCGGGTGCGCTGGCGGCGGATCAACCTGATCGCCGGCATCCGCCAGATCGGTCGCTTCGATGTCGTGTTCTGCCGCTATGTGCTCAGCCACATGACCGACGAGGCGCAGCGCAAGGTGATCGAGGACCTCACCTTCATCCTGCCCGACGACGGCTACCTGGTGCTGGGACTGAAGGAGCAGGTGGCGGGCCTCAACGAGGCGTTCCAGCCCGTCGTCGGACGGCCGGGCCTCTACCGCC
The DNA here is from genome assembly GCA_035541575.1 of Caulobacteraceae bacterium. Lineage (GTDB taxonomy): Bacteria > Pseudomonadota > Alphaproteobacteria > Caulobacterales > Caulobacteraceae > Acaudatibacter. The sequence goes on from DATKMZ010000061.1 coordinate 46,314, forward strand.
GCAACCCGCAGTTCCACGCCGCCGCGGCCTAACGATCGCCGCCTCGGGCGGCTCGTTTGCACCACGCAGTCGCGTTGCTTAAACGCTGGCGCATGTCCGAGATCGATCCCGTAGCGCTGACGCAGGCGCTGATCCGCCGCCCTTCGGTGACGCCCGCCGACGCCGGCGCGATGGACGTGGTCGAGCAGGCGCTGAGCGGCCTCGGCTTCAACTGCCGGCGGATGCCGTTCGAGGGCATCGAGAACCTCTACGCCCGGCACGGCCTGCAGGGACCGAACCTCTGCTTCGCCGGCCACACCGACGTCGTGCCGGTGGGCGAGCCCGGCGCCTGGAGCGTGGGTCCGTTCGAGGCCAAGATCGAGGGCGGCGTCCTGATCGGCCGCGGCGCCGCCGACATGAAGAGCGCGATCGCCGCCTTCATCGCCGCGGCCGAGGGCGCGCTGGCCGCGGGCGAGGTGCGGGGCTCGCTCTCGCTTCTCATCACCGGCGACGAGGAGGGCCGGGCGATCCACGGCACCAGGGCGGTGGTGGCGGCGCTGCAGGCCGAGGGCGAGCGGATCGACCACTGCCTCGTCGGCGAGCCCACGTCGTCGGCGCTGCTCGGCGACATGGTCAAGATCGGCCGCCGCGGCAGCCTCAACGCCGAGCTGGTGGTCGAGGGCGTGCAGGGCCACGTCGCGTATCCCCACCGTGCGGCCAACCCGATCCCGGTGCTGATCCGGCTCCTCGCGGCGCTGCAGGCGCGGCGGCTCGACGACGGCTACCCCGAGTTCCAGCCCTCGAACCTCGAGGTCACCACCATCGACGTCGGCAATCCGGCGACGAACGTGATCCCCCGGGCGGCCAGGGCGCGGCTCAACATCCGCTTCAACCCGGCCCACACGGGCCCGGCGCTCGCCGACTGGATCGAGGCCGAGTCGGCGAAGGCCGGCAAGGGCTTCGGCGGCAAGGTCGAAGCGCGGATCGAGGTCAGCGGCGAGGCCTTCCTCACCGAGCCCGGACCGTTCGTCGAGCTGGTGGCGCAGGCGGTCGAGGCGGTGGCCGGGCGGCGCCCGGAACTTTCCACCACCGGCGGCACCTCCGACGCCCGCTTCATCCGCGCCATGTGCCCGGTCGTGGAGATGGGGCTCGTCGGCGCGACCATGCACGCGGTCGACGAGCGCGCGCCCGTCGCCGAGATCCGCCAGTTGACAGACGTCTACCGAACCCTGATCAGGCGCTACTTCGAAGACTTCAGCTAGGCCGACGCCCTCTTTTCCGGGCGCCGGCCCTTTCGGCGTTGGGGGATGGGGATGCAAACGGCGGCGATCGGGATCGATTTCGGCACCACGAACACCGTCGTGGCGCTCACGAACGGCGACAGCGAGGCGCGGCTGGTCGTCTTTCCGCACGACAACGACGAGATCGTCGCGTTCCGATCGGCGCTGTCTTTCCACGCCGACCCTCTCGACCCGCGCGACCGGGTGGTCGAGGCCGGACCGTGGGCGATCGACGCCTACGTCGAAGAGCCGCTCGAGACCCGCTTCATCCAGTCGTTCAAGACCTATGCGGCGAGCCCGCTGTTCGTGCACACCAACGTGCTGGGCCGCTGGTTCCGCTTCGAGGACCTGCTCTCGGCGTTCCTGATCCGGGTGCGCGAGCGCGCCGGCGCGGACCTGGCGACGCTGCCGACGCGGCTCATCGTCGGCCGCCCGGTCAACTTCGCCGGCCTGCGCGCGGACCCGACGCTGGCGCTCTCGCGCTATCAGATCGCGTTCGGCCGGCTCGGGATCGCCGACATCCGTTACGCCTACGAGCCGGTCGCCGCGGCGTTCTTCTTCGCCCGCCAGCTCAAGGCTGACGCCACGGTGATGGTGGCCGACTTCGGCGGCGGCACCAGCGACTTCTCGATCGTGCGCTTCCGCCGGGAGGGCGGCGAGGTGCGCTCGCGGGCGCTGGCCAACTCCGGCGCGCCGGTCGCGGGCGACGCGTTCGACTACCGGATCATCGACCATCTGGTCTCGCCGGCGCTCGGCAAGGGGACCAGCTACCGTGTGTTCGACAACGTCGCCCCGATCCCGGCCCGCTACTACGCCGCCTTCGCCCGCTGGGAGCAGCTGGCCCTGCTGCGCGCCTCGAGAGACATGCGCGACATCCGCGGCCTCATCCGCACGGCGCTCGAGCCGGACAAGATCGCCCGGCTGGTCGAGATCCTCGACCACAACCACGGCTACCGGCTCTACCAGGCCGTCAGCCGGGTGAAGGAGGCGCTGTCGGCCGACCCCGAGGCCACCTTCAGCTTCCACGCCGGCGATGTGGCGATCGAGACGACGGTGCGGCGCGACGAGTTCGACGCCTGGATCGCGCCGGAGCTCGCCGCGATCGCCGCCGCGGCCGACGAGGCGCTGGCGAAAGCCGGTCTCAAGCCCGCCGACATCGACAAGGTGTTCCTGACTGGCGGCTCCTCGTTCGTGCCCGCGGTGCGCCGGCTCTTCGCCGAGCGCTTCGGGGAAGCCAAGCTCGAGAGCGGCGGCGAGCTGGTCTCGATCGCAACCGGCCTCGCCCTGATCGGCGCCCAGGCCGACACCGCCGAGTGGGCGAGACCGCTCGCGGGCGTGTAGCCGAGGTCGAAGGTTGACCACGGAAAGCGCGAAAGCCACGGACTCGAGCTCCGGCGTTCTGAGAGACTTGGCTCCGCTTTCGCGGGGGAGAGCGGACGCAGAGACGCTAAGCCGGCTCGGGCTCCCAGTAGATCTCGATGGCGTGGCCGTCGGGGTCGAGGCAGCGGAAGAAGGTCAGCTCGTCCTCGGTCGTCAGCGGCTCCCGCATCGGAACGCCGGCCGCCGCCATCGCGTCGTGCAGCCTCGCCACCGCGTCCGCGCTCTCGAGACGGAAGCCGAAGTGGAACCATGGCGGCAGCGGCTCGGCGTCCTTCGCCGGCGCCAGCGCCAGGTCCATTCCGGCCTCGTCGCGCATGAAGAGCATGTCGCCATGCCAGACCGATGGCCTGAGGCCGAAGAACAGCGCGTAGAAAGCCTGGGCGCGGTCGACCGAGGCGACCTTGAGGTGGAGGTGGTTGATGTTCATCGCCGCATCCTACCACCGCCTCACTCTGCGGCGCTCGCCACCATAGCTTCACCGTTGACAACGGTCGCGCCCGCCATCGCCAGCGCCGCTTCGGTGGTGCGCGCGACCCTGGCCAGCCAGCCATGCCCGAAGCGCGGGAAGGTCGGCAGCGCGCGATAGTGCGCCGCACGGTCGGCGGCGATGGCGCGGATCAGCCGCTCCGGCGCGGCGTCGGCGACCGCCGCGCGGGTGGCCGGGCCGAACACGCCGTCGCGCGCGACGCCCGCCGCCGCCTGCAGGCTCGCGATCGCGCGGCCGACGCCCTGGTTCACCGCCTCGTCGAACACCATCAGGTCGACGCCCGGCGGGCAGTCGCCGGCGTGGGCGGGATTGTAGTAACGGGCGAGGTAGATCGGCGCGACCGCCGCGGGCGTCAGCGCCTCGACGTCGGCGATCGACGCCGGCCGGCCGATCCAGCCCGATAGCGTGGCCCGCGTGATCCCGAGGTTGGTCGCCCCGCCAGGGTCGGCCGGGTCGTCGACGAACCCGCCCTCGGCGGCGAGGATCACGGGCAGACAGGCCTCGAAACTCATGCGCAACCGCTCCTTCTGTCGTCACTATTGGTGACGATAGACGGTTTGGTTGAATCCTTGTCAACTCAAAATCGTCACCCCGGGCGGAGTGCGCAGCACGGAAACCCGGCCGGACCGAGCCGCGCACGAACGACGTCTCGTCCAGTGGGCGCTGGTCCGGGGTGACGGAACTACGGCGCCGCCTTCAGCGTCGGGTTGTCCGGGTCGAACTGGGCGATCGGGATGACCTCGAGGTCGGGCCACTTGGCCTTCAGGTCGTTCACGAACAGCTTGGAATCACCGACGACGATGGCGCTGGCGCCCGCCGGGTTCAGCACGTCCTTGGCGAACGCCTGCACCTCGTCCGGCGTCACCGCCTCGACTTTGTCCGGGTAGCTCTTCACTTCGTTCAGGTCGATCCCGTAGAGGGCCAGCGTGCTGAGCTGCCCGGCGAGGCCCGCCGCGGTGGCGATCCCGCGCCCGTAGTCGCCGACCAGCGACGACTTGCGCGCGGCGAGCTCGTCAGCCGACGGCGGCGCGGCCGCCAGCCCGCTCATGCCGGCCGCGATCAGGTCGGCGACCTGGCCGGCGGCCTCGTTCTTGGTCTGGGCCTCGGCGTTGAACGCCCCGAGCGTTCGCCTCGCGGTCAGCGACGAGCCGGCGCCATACGAAAGGCCGCGCTTGACCCGGATCTCCGCGTTGAGCCGGGCCGAGTAGCCGCCGCCCAGCACCGCGTTGGCGACGAGGCCCTGGTAGTAGCGCGGATCGGTGCGGGCGATCGCCGACTTGGTCACCACGACGGCCGCCTGCCCCGTGCCTGGCAGGTCGACCACCACGTGGCGCGCCGCGCCGCTCGGCTCGCCGCCAGCCGGCGCCGGCGGCGGCGACGCCGGCCTGGCCCAGTCGCCCAAGGTCTTGGCGGCGAGCGCGAACCCTTCGTCTGGCGTGATGTCGCCGGTCAGCACCAGGATCGCGTTATCGGGCCGCCAGTATTGGTCGTGGAAGCGGACCAGGTCGTCGCGAGTGATCCGCTTCAACGAGATCGGCGTGCCGCCCGCGGCGTGGGCGAAGGAGGTGCCGGCGTAGACCACCGGCGCCGTGGCGAAATCGGCGACCTGGCCAGGTTCGCCGTACGCGACTTCGAGGTCGTCGAGCGTCTGCCTGCGCGCCCGCTCCAGCTCGTCGGCGGCGTAGGTCGGCGCGCGGGCCACGTCGGCGACGATGGCGAGCGCGTCCGGCAGCTTGTCCGGCATCACCGAGAGGCCGACCGACGATGCCTCCCAGCTCGACGCGGCGGCGAGGTCGGCGCCCAACGCCTCGGACTGACGGGCGATGTCGCGGGCCGAACGCCCCGCCGCACCTTCTGTGGAGATCGTCGCGGTAAGTTCGGCGTCGCCCGCCAGGCCCGCCGGATCCGACGCCGCGCCGGACTTGAGGATCAGGCTTGCGGCGACGAGCGGAAGGTCAGTGCTCTTGGCGACGACGACCCGCAGGCCGTTCGGCAGCGTGCGTTCGGCGGGCGAAGGCAGCACGGCGGCCGGTTGCGCGCCGATCGGCGGCGGCGCCTGGCGCTGGCCCTCCGGCAGCAGCGCGGCCACCGGACCGGCGTACGGCTGCGATGGCGCCGGCGACGGAGCGGGGGGGGCCGCAGCCGTCCCGGCCGGCCTCTGGCTCTCGGGCAGGTAGCGGATCACGACCCGGCGGTCGTCGGCGAGATAGGTCCTGGCCACCCGCTGCACGTCGGCCGCCGTCACGGCGGCGAGCGCGGCGATGTCGGTGTTGGCGCGGGCCGCGTCGCCCTCGATCACCTGGGCGGCCCCGAGCTCGTTGGCGCGCCCCTCGATGGTCTCGCGCTGGCGGATCTCGTTGGTCAGCAGCTGGGTCTTGGCGATCTCCAGCTCCTCGGGGCTGACGGGCTTGTCGCCCAGCGCCTTCACCTGATCGCGCAGCGCGCCCTCGATCTGGTCGACCGTGTGGCCGCCGGCGGCGATCGCGCCGACGTAGAACATGCCGAGCTGGGCCCGGAGGTCCGCGTTCGAGAACACCTGCGGCGAGAGCTGCTCGGCGTAGACCAGGCTGTCGTAGAGCCGCGACGACTTGCCGGCCGTGAGGACCGCGTCGAGCACCTGCAGCGCCGCCGCGTCCGGGCTCGAGGCCTTGGGGGCGAGCCAGGTTATGGCCACCGCCGGCAGCGGCACGTTGGGGCCGTAGGCGGTGACGGTGCGAGGCCCGGTGCGGGCCGGCTCGACCGCCGTCACCTGCGGCAGCGGGGTCGCCGGATCCTTCAGCGGGCTGAAGTACCGGTCGACCCAGGCATTCAGCTGCGCCGGGTCGAAGTTGCCGACGACGACCAGCGTCGCGTCGTCGGGGCGGTAGAAGGTGGCGTGGAAGCGCTGCACGTCGTCGAGGCTGGCGGCGTCCAGGTCTTCGATCGATCCGATCGCCGAGCGCTTGTAGGGATGAACCTGGAAGGTGTTCTCCGGCAGCAGGTTGTAGAAGACCCGGCCGTAGGGGCTGGCCAGCACCCGCTGGCGCAGCTCTTCCTCGACCACCTGACGCTCGGAGTTGAAGTTCGACTTGTCGACGACCAGCGTCGACATGCGCTCGGCCTCGGCCCAGAGCAGGCGCTGCAGGTGGGCGGCGGGGATCACCTCGTAGAAGGCGGTGGTGTCGTCCTCGGTGAAGGCGTTGTTCATGCCGCCGACGTCTTCGGTCAGCCGGTCCATGTATTCCGGCGGCATGTCGCGCGTGGCCTTGAACATCATGTGCTCGAAGAGGTGCGCGAAGCCGGAGCGGCCGGGCGGATCGTTCTTGGCGCCGACGCCGTACCAGACCTGCACCGTGACGTTCGGCGTCGTGCGGTCGACCGCAGTGATCACCCTCAGCCCGTTCGGCAGCACGCGCTCGTGGAAGTCGATTGGCGGCACGGGCGTGGACGGCGCGGCGCGGGCGGCGGTGGCCAAGGCGGCGACGAGGAGGGCGGCGAGGAACGCGCGCGGCATGGACGGCTCCGGTCTCAAGTCGGCCGCCGCCTTAGCACCTCCCCGCGGTCGGCGAACCTTACCGCCCTGTCATCTTTTCGTTGCGCGATCCGACCGGCGTTGTGCTGGCCTCCGGCAGGCCGACGGAGAGAGCTCCCAGGCGGTGTGGTCCAGACCCGGCGCGCGAACGGCCAGCCGATGCAGGTCGTTCTCCACAACGTGACCGTCGGCGGCTACCGCAAGACCGGGTCCGGGCCGAAAGCGCAGTAGACCTTCACGCTGCGGCCCGGCTCAGCCGAGCTCGTAAACCTCGGCGCGGCTCAGGGCGGCCATCATTCCAGGCACGCGCCAGGCCGGACCGGCTAAGGCTCGGTCGCGAGCTTGCGAAGCTTGCGCAGGGACTCGGCGATCTCGGCGCGCAGCATGGTCCGCACGACGAACTGCGGCGCGGGATAGGGCGAGACGATGCGCGCGACGTAGGTGACCCTCACCGCCCCGGTCCGGGTCGGGTCGAGCCGCCACTCGCCGTTGCAGGCTCGAAGCTCGCTGCCGGGCATGCAGCGGAACACGATCCGGTGCGGGAAGTCGAAGTCCGAACGGAACACTGCCCGGACCCGAGGCAGCACGATCGCGGGGGAAACGTCGGCTTCGCGCAGGTCCCAGCCGCCCTTGGGACCGGGGCCGGTGATGACGCGGCAGTCCTTCACGAACGCGACCAACTTGGGCGCCTCGGCGCAGCTGGTGAGGAAGGCGTAGATCAGGCGCGGCTCGGCGCGGATGTCGACCGCGGCCCGGATGACGCCGGCCGAGCGCCTGCGATCGGCGCGAACGTCGACCACGACGTCGCCGGCGGCCAGCCGCCGCGACTGCGCCGCGCTCGGCCGCCAGTCGCCCGGCCAAGCCCCCGCCACAGCCATGGCGGCGAGTACGCCGATCACCAAGTCACTCCTTCAGTCGGCCAGACGAACCAGCATCTTGCCGAGATTCACGCCTTGCATCAGGTCGATCATCGCCGCAGGGGCCTGATCGATGCCGCGATAGATCGTCTCGTGGTGCTTGATCTTTCCCTCGCGCAGCCAGCCGGCCATGTCAGCCAGGAACTGCGGCCTGAGGTGCATGAAGTCGGCCGCGGTGAAGCCGCGCAGGGTGATGCGGCCGTAGATGATGTTCGAGAGGTTGCGCACCGTCGTCCGCGTTCCGGCCTCGTTGTAGCCGCTGATCATGCCGCAGACCGCGACGCGGCCCAGCACGTTCATGCCCGCCAGCGCCGCGTCGAGGTGCTCGCCGCCGACGTTGTCGAAGTAGACGTCGATCCCCTTAGGCGTCACCGCCTTCAGCTGCGGTCGGACGGGGCCGGTCTTGTAGTTGAACGCCGCATCGAGGCCGGCCTCGTCCAGGAGCCAGCGCACCTTCTCGTCCGAGCCGGTCGAGCCCACCACGTAGCAGCCCTTGATCTTGGCGATCTGCGCGGCGATCGACCCCACCGCGCCGGCGGCGGTCGAGACGAACACCTGCTCACCGTCCTTCAGCTGGCCGATGTGCAGCAGGCCGCCGTAGGCGGTGAATCCGGTGCCGCCCAGCACCGACATGTAGAGCTCGAGCGGCAGGCCGGGCTCGGCCTTGAGGGTCGAGAGGCCGGTTCCGTCGGAGGCGAACACCTCGCGGAAGCCGAACCGGTTGTTGACGAGGTCGCCTTCCCTGAACGCGGCGTTGCGGCTCTTCTCGACCCGCCCGATCGCCCCGCCGGCGATCGCCTCGTCCAGCGCCTGGCCGACGGCCATGCGCGGGCGCATCGCCGGATCGACCGACATCAGGAGGTTGCGGACCAGCACCTGGCCATCGGCGGGGTCGGCGACCTCGGTCTCGACCAGCGCGAAGTCCGAGGCCTGCGGCAGGCCCTCCGGCCGGCGGACGAGGCGGACCTCCCGGCTATGCGTCGGCATGGACAGCGATCTCGAAGCGGAACGCGGCGCCTTCGCGGCGAACGCGCCCGGCGGTCGGCGTCGCCCAGTGAGTGCCGATCACCAGGATCGGTGCGTCAGCCCACTCGGCGAAGAGCCGCGCCCGCGTGACCGCGGCGGCCCTGGGGTCGCTGTCGAAGGTCGGCGACCAGTCCGGGTGGGCGAGCTGGCAGGGGTGGTGGCTCATGTCGCCGGTGATGACGGCGGACTGGCCATCCGACTCGATCATCACGCAGACATGGCCTGGCGTGTGGCCGGTGGAGGGGATCAGACGGATCTCCGGCGAGATGCGGTGGTCGAGCTCGACCAGCTCGGCGAGGCCGGCGTCGAGGATCGGTTTGACGCTGTCGGCCAGAATCTGCCGCTGCTCGCCTTCCTCCTCGGCGTTCCAATGCTCGAATTCGCGGCGGCCGATGAAGTAGCGGGCGTTCGGGAAGGTGGGGACCCACTTGCCGTTCTCGAGCATGGTGTTCCAGCCGACGTGGTCGACGTGCAGATGGGTGCAGACGACGGCGTCGACGCTGTCGCGGGTCCAGCCCACCGCCTCGAGGTCCTTCAGGAACGAGGTCGAGAGCGCGCCGCCGCGCAGCAGGCCGCGCGGCTTGTCGTTGCCGATGCAGGTGTCGACCACCAGCCGCAGGCCGGGCGCCTCCACCAGCAGCGCGTGGATCGACATCTGCATGATCTCGTCCTCGCTGACGAAGTTCGGATAGAGCCACGGCGACTTGCGCAGCTCCGCCGGCGTCGCCTGCGGCATGAAGAACTCGGCCCCGGCCTTCACCGGCAGCTCCATCTCGACAACGCGAGTGACCTTCACCCGCCCTACCTGCCAGCTGAGCATTCCGTTTCCTCCCTTGCTTTGTTCCCTCACCCTAGGCGCGGGAGAGCCTCGAGGCCAACCGCCCCTCCCCTGTGAGGACACTTCCCCCCGCCTCACAGGGGGAAGCGCGGTTCTAAGCCTCCGCCTTCGCTCCCGCCCGGTTCTTCACCAGGTCGTCGACCACCGCAGGGTCGGCGAGGGTGGTCGTGTCGCCGAGGTTGCCGATGTCGTCCTCGGCGACCTTGCGCAGGATGCGGCGCATGATCTTGCCCGAGCGGGTCTTGGGCAGGCCCGGCGCCCACTGGATCACGTCGGGCGCGGCGAACGGGCCGATCTCGCGGCGCACCCAGGCGATCAGCTCCCTCCGCAGCGTCTCGCTGGGCTGGGCCTCCACCGTCAGCGTCACATAGGCGTAGATGCCCTGGCCCTTGATGTCGTGCGGGTAGCCGACGACCGCGGCCTCGGCGACGGCGTGGTGGGCGACGAGCGCGCTCTCGATCTCGGCGGTGCCGAGCCGGTGGCCGGAGACGTTGATCACGTCGTCCACGCGGCCAGTGATCCAGTAGTAGCCGTCCTCGTCGCGGCGGCAGCCGTCGCCGGTGAAGTACTTGCCAGGATAGGTGGTGAAGTAGGTGGCGATGAAGCGCTCGTGGTCGCCGTAGACCGTGCGCATCTGGCCGGGCCACGAGTCGAGGATGCAGAGGTTGCCGCTGACCGCCCCTTCGAGCGGCGTTCCGTCGGCGTCGACCAGCTGCAGCTTCACGCCCGGCAGCGGCTTGGTCGCCGAGCCGGGCTTCAGCGGCGTCGCGCCCGGCAGCGGCGCCACCAGCGCCGCGCCGGTCTCGGTCTGCCACCAGGTGTCGACGATCGGGCAGCGGCCCTCGCCGACGACGCGGTGGTACCAGAGCCAGGCCTCGGGATTGATCGGCTCGCCGACCGTGCCGAGCAGGCGCAGCGACTTGCGCGAGGTCCGCTTCACCGGCTCGTCGCCCTCGCGCATCAGCGCCCTGAGCGCCGTCGGCGCAGTGTAGAAGATCTCGACC
>DATKMZ010000062.1:0-2018 GCA_035541575.1 Caulobacteraceae bacterium
GTGAGGTCGGCGACAAACTCCCGGACGCGCGACAGCAGCTCGCTCGCGGCGAGTTCGGTGAAGGTGACGGCGGCAATGGCGCGCGGGGAGACGCCTTCGGCGAGCATGACGGCGATGCGGCCGGCCATGACGGCGGTCTTGCCCGAACCCGCGCCAGCCTCGACCAGGATCGACCGATCATGGAGGCTGATTGCATCGCGGCGCGCGCCGTCGTCCTTCAGCACCTTGGACACGCTGCTCATTATTCCGCCTCCCAGACCTGAGCGACTTCGCCCAGCCGTTCCGTCGCGGCCGGTAGCTTGCGTTTGCAATATATGGCGCTGGCGTTCGCCGGCAGGGCGAAGGCGAGGTCGTCGTAGTCGCCGCCGGTGTCCGGGCCAGGCAGGGCCGCGCCGCCGGAGAGGCTGGTCCTCGCCGCACGAAGGTAGCCGGTGATCTCCGTCAGCACCGCCTCAGGATCGTCGAGCTGGAGGTCGATCGGCTCGCGAGGGTAGAGCAGCGAGGCGCTGATGGCGACGTCGTCGCCGAGGAGCGCCTTCACCGCGAAGGCGTATAGGCAACGCTGAAGCTCGCGTCCGCCGTTCAGCCGGATGTCGCCGCGCGGCGGCCTGCCTGTTTTGTAGTCGCGCACGAGCGCGCGCTTGCCATCGCCCGAAATGTCGAGCCGGTCGATATAGCCGGCGATGTTGAAGCCGGTGTCGGGAATCGTGACCGGCGCGCTCGCATCCCAAGGCGTCTGCGCGTCGGATTTCGGCTCCGAGCCGCCGAACGGCACTTCGCCGTATGCGCGCGCGCCGGGCAGGACATCATCGCCATAGGTCAGGGCGCGGCCCGCCATTACGCGGGCGTCGTCGAGGGTGCGACTCCAGATGACGGCCGGCGGAACCGGACGCTCGCTTTCCCAATCGCCGGCGACGGCTTGCGCGGCGCGGGCCACCGCCGCTTCGACGGTCTCCGCGTCGGCGGCAGCGAGCCCGCCTCCGGCCTCAAGGTCGCGCAAGGCGCGGTCGAGAACCATGTGGACGAGGTCGCCGATCCCGAGCGCGTCGAGCACGAGCGGTTCGGCGCTGCTCTGCGGTTCGCGCCAGCCGAAAGCATAGACCCACACGAAGCTGAGCGGATTGCGCAGCAGGCGGCGAAGCGAGCTGGCCGACTGGGTGCGGCCGAGAATGGCGAGAACGAGCGGATGATCCGCCCGCACGAGCCCGTCATGCGGAGTGATCTCCGCCTGCCGCCAATCGCGCCAGCAACCCTGCGCGCAAACCGCCTGCGGATCGGCGGCGAACTCCTGGGGCCGGGCCATGAGCCGGTCGGTCTCGCTGAAGGCGTGCGCCGGCGTTGTGTTGCGGCGCAGGTAGGTCTCGTCGCCACGCCCGGCGAGCAGCGGGCTGCGTCCCAGGAGACGCCCGTCGCTGTCGCGCCGGGCGCGAGAGAGAACGATGGTCTCGGCCGTTGTGGCGAGGATCGTCTCGAAGTCGCGGCGGTCGGCGAGGTTGACCGGCAGCGGATCGAGCACCGGGGTCGGGATGATATGGTCCGGGATCAGCCGGTCCTCGGCGATGCCGCGCGGCCAGCGCGAGGAGTTGAGGCCCAGGAGCCGCACGAAGCGTCGGGGCGACGCTGCGAGCGCGCTGGCCGGCATCCAGGCGACGGAGACGCACGCTTCCAGCCCATCGTCCTGCTTCAGGGTCTCCAGCGTCGCGTCGATCGAGGCGGCGGGGCCGGCGAGCAGCGCCTTGCGCCAGATCGCGAGCGCCCGCCCCTTGAGGAAGGCTTCGCCGATCTCGGCCGCGGCATCCGGCCCTTTCGCCAGGGTCTCGACCGCTGCGCGCAGCGCTGCCGCGTGGTCGGTGCCGTCGGGCCAGTCCTCCGGGGTGAACCGGGCCAGCAGGCGATTCCAGGCACCCGGCGTCGAGAGCGGCGCATCGGTCGGCAGAACCCGCAGCCACCCTTCGGGTAGGGTCTCGAAAGGCCCGCTGTCTCGGCAGAGAGCCGCGAGGCGCCGCAGCCGCGACTGC
>DATKMZ010000063.1:0-12301 GCA_035541575.1 Caulobacteraceae bacterium
GCTTCGCTCCAGACCCGCTGCGAGGACAAGGGGGACCACTGGCTGATCAACGGCCAGAAGATCTGGACCAGCTACGCCAACAAGGCCGACTGGTGCTTCTGCCTGGTGCGCACCGATCCGGCCGCCGAGAAGCACAACGGCGTCTCGTTCGTGCTGATCGACATGGCCACGCCGGGCGTCGAGACGCGGCCGATCCAGCTGATCTCGGGCGAGAGCCCGTTCTGCGAGACCTTCTTCACCGACGTGAAGATCCCGAAGGGCAACCTCGTCGGTCCGCTCAACGGCGGCTGGACCATCGCCAAGCGCCTGCTGCAGTACGAACGGCAGAACATCTCCGGCGGCTTCGGCGGCGGGGGCGGGGCGGGCGGCGCGGCCGGCGACCTCGCGGAGATCGCCAAGCGCTACGCCGGGACCGACGAGGCCGGCCGGCTGGCCGACGCGGACCTGCGCGGCCGCATCACCCGCAACAAGATGGACTTCCAGGCCTTTGCGCTCACCCTTGCGCGGATCAATTCGGAGTCCCGCGTCGGCAACGGCCCTTCGGCGGCGACCTCGATCATCAAGTACGCCGCGGCGGCGTTCGCCCAGGAGCGTTCGGAGCTGATGGTCGAGGCGATGGGCGGGCAGGGGCTCGGCTGGGAGGGCGAGGGCTTCTCCGACGGCGAGCTGACCGCCGTGCACGGCTGGCTGCGCTCGAAGGCCAATTCGATCGAGGGCGGCACGTCCGAGGTCAATCTGAACGTGGTTTCGAAGCGCGTGCTGGGCCTGCCCGACCCGAAGTAGGTCGGCGGCCCTTGCGCGCCATTTCAGCGCGCCTATTACGTATTTCGAATTCGAACGTTTGTTTGAGGTGAAGCGTCATGGCGGATTTTGGCGGCGACGCCGAGGCCTTCCGGCTGGAGGCCCGCTCGTGGCTGGAAGAGAACTTCCCCAAGAGCCTGAAGGACAATCCGGCCGCCCAGATGGCCGCCGCGATGGGCGGCATGTCGGAGAGCGCCGATGCCCGGCTCTGGCGCGAGCGGATGGGCGCAAAGGGCTGGGGCGTTCCCACCTGGCCCAAGCAGTACGGCGGCGGCGGGCTCTCGCGCCTCGAAGCACGGGTGCTGGCCGAGGAAATGGCGCGGATCGGCGCCCGCAACCCGATCGGCGGCATGGGCGTCTCGATGTTCGGTCCGACGCTGCTCGAATACGGGACCGAGGAGCAGAAGGCCAAGCACATCCCGCCGATCTGCCGCGGCGAGTTGCGCTGGTGTCAAGGCTACTCCGAGCCCGGCGCGGGATCGGACCTCGCATCGCTGCAGACCCGTTGCGAGGACATGGGCGACCACTACCTCGTCAACGGCCAGAAGATCTGGACCTCCGGCGCCCAGTACGCCGACTGGTGCTACTGCCTCGTGCGCACCGATCCGAAGGCCAAGAAGCACGAGGGCATATCGTTCCTGATGATCGACATGAAGTCGCCCGGCGTCGAGGTGCGGCCGATCCTGCTGATCAACGGCACGAGCCCGTTCTGCGAGACCTTCTTCACCGACGTGAAGGTGCCAAAGGAGAACCTCTGGGGGCCGAAGAACGGTGGCTGGACTGTCGGCAAGCGCCTGCTGCAGTTCGAGCGGGATTCGATCTCGGCCGGGCTCGGCGGCGGCAACATCGGCGCGGCCGCCTCGGCGATGGCGGTCGAGGACTACGCCAGGAAGTACATCGGCCTCGACGAGACCGGTCGGCTGGCCGACGCGGACTATCGGCGCCGGCTGATCGATCACAAGATGGAGAACAGGGCGTTCCAGCTCACCGTGCGGCGCGCGGCCGACGAGGCGAAGTCGAACCAGGGGCCATCGGCCGCGAGCTCGATCATGAAGTACGCCGGCGCCAAAATCGCCCAGGAGCGCACCGAGCTCACGATCGAGGCGATGGGCCAGGCCGGCCTCGGCTGGGAAGGCGAGGGCTTCGACCGCGACGAGCTGGCCAACGTCCGCGCCTGGCTGCGCGCCAAGGCCAACTCGATCGAGGGCGGTTCCTCGGAGATCAACCTCAACGTCGTCTCCAAGCGTGTGCTAGGATTGCCGGACCCGAAGTAGGTCCACCTTTGCCTTTCTCGAGGGGCGCATTTCCGCCCCGACCCGTGAATTTGAATCTGGGAGATTTTGACATGGCCGATTTCGGCGCCGACCTGGACACCTTCCGCGCCGAGGCGCGCGCGTGGCTCGAAGAGAACGCTCCGCAAGGCGTGCGCCGCCAGCCGGAGCTGACCATGGAGCAGATGGAGATGGGCGTGCGGCCGACGGCCGACACCGAGCTCTGGCGCAAGCGCATGGGCGAGAAGGGCTGGGGCACGCCGACCTGGCCGAAAGAGTACGGAGGCGGCGGCCTGACGCCGGCCGAGGCGCGCGTGCTGCAGCAAGAGATGGCGCGCATCGGCGTCACCAACCCGATCCAGGGCATGGGCCCCGGCATGTTCGGCTCGACGCTGCTCGAATACGGCACCGAGGACCAGAAGCTGCGGCACCTGCCGCCGATCTGCCGCGGCGAGCTGCGCTGGTGCCAGGGCTATTCCGAGCCGAACTCGGGCTCGGACCTCGCCTCGCTGCAGACCAAGCTGGAAGACAAGGGCGACCACTGGGAGGTGAACGGCCAGAAGATCTGGACCTCCGGGGCCCAGTTCGCCGACTGGTGCTTCTGCCTCGTGCGCTCCGACCCGAAGGCCAAGAAGCACGAAGGCATCTCGTTCGTGCTGATCAACATGCGCCAGCCGGGCAAGGTCGAGGCGCGGCCGATCCGGATGATCTCGGGCGCGTCAGGCCAGTGCGAGACCTTCTTCACCGGCGCCAGGGTCGAGAAGAACGACATGGTCGGGCCGCTGAACGGCGGCTGGACCATCGGCAAGCGTCTCCTTCAGCACGAGCGATCCGGCCAGGGCGGCGCGAGGATGATGGGCGGCGGCGGCCCGACCATCGCCGACATCGCCAAGAAGTACGTCGGCGTCGACGAGAAGGGCCGGCTGGCCGACAGCGACCTGCGCTCGCGCCTCGCGGCCCACATGATCGACGCCAAGGCGCACGCGCTCACCCTGCAGCGCGCGCTGGCGGAAGCCCGCGGCAACCTCAACCCCAGCGCCACCACCTCGGTGATGAAGAACTCCGGCACCCAGATCGGCCAGAAACGCGCCGAGCTGACGCTGGAGATCATGGGCTACCAGGGCCTCGGCTGGGACGGCGACCAGTTCACCCCGGACGAACGGTCGGCGGTGCGCTCGTGGCTCGGCGGCAAGGCGACCACGATCTTCGGCGGCTCGCAGGAGATCCAGAACAATATCATCTCCAAGCGCATCCTGGGCTTGCCGGACACGACCCAGTCGACTTGATCTGACGCGCGGCCGAGCCGCGGCGCTGCAACGAGCGCGGCCCGCCGTCACTGGTGGAGGACGTCACATGCCGGACTTCGGCGCTACCGAGTTGGAAGCCTTCCGCGCAGAGGCGCGCGCCTGGCTGGAGGAGAACTACCCGGCTTCGCTGAGGAAGGACCCGACGCCGCTCAACGCCTGGCTGGGCGGCGGCGCAAAGGCCGAGGGCGACGTCGATCTCTGGCGCAAGCGGATGGGCGAGAAAGGCTGGGGCGTCCCGACCTGGCCCAAGCAGTACGGCGGCGGCGGCCTTTCGGCGGCCGAGGCGCGCGTGCTGCAGGAGGAGATGGCCCGGATCGGCGCGATCAACCCGATCGGCGGCATGGGCGTGATCATGTTCGGCCCCACATTGCTCGAGTACGGCACCGAGGCGCAGTTGCAGCAGCACATCCCGCCGATCGCTCGCGGCGAGGTGCGCTGGTGCCAGGGCTACTCCGAGCCGGGCTCGGGCTCCGACCTGGCGTCGCTGCAGACCAAGGCCGAGGACAAGGGCGACCACTGGCTGATCAATGGCCAGAAGATCTGGACCTCCGGCGCGCAGTACGCGGACATGTGCTTCTGCCTGGTGCGCACCGATCCCAAGGCCAGGAAGCACGAAGGCATCAGCTTCCTGATGATCCCCATGCATCAGCCGGGCGTCGAGCCGCGGCCGATCCGGCTGATCAACGATAGCTCGCCGTTCTGCGAGACGTTCTTCACCGACGCCAAGGCGCCCAAGGAGAACCTGGTCGGTCCGCTCAACGGCGGCTGGACCGTCGGCAAGCGGCTGCTGCAGCACGAGCGCCAGGGCATCTCCGGCGCCGGAGGCGCCGCCCGCCCCATGATGGCCGGCGGGCCGCTGAACGAGATGGCGCGGAAGTACGTCGGGCTGGACGACGACGGACGGCTCGCCGACGCCGACCTGCGCCGGCGCCTCACCGACCACCTGATGGAGGCCAAGGCCTTCGCGCTGACCGGCCGACGGGCCGCGCTCGAGGACCGCTCGAACCGCGGGCCGAGCGCCTCGAGTTCGATCCTCAAGAACGTCGGCTCCAAGGTGCGCTGCGACAGCGCCGAGCTCGCGCTCGAGATCATGGGCGCGCAAGGCCTCGGCTGGTCAGGCGAAGACTTCACGCCCGACGAGATCAGCATCGTGCGCACCTGGCTGGGCGGCAAGGCCGGCACGATCGCCGGCGGCTCCTACGAGATCCAGAACAACATCATCTCCAAGCGCATCCTGGGCCTGCCAGACCAGCCCCAGGCCAACGCAGGCCCCGGCGGGAGGTAGGCGATGGCGGACTTCGGCGGCGGCGAGCTCGAGACCTTCCGCGCGGAGGCGCGCGGCTGGCTGGAGGCGAACTTCCCCGCCTCGCTCAAGCGCGGCCTCGACGCGCCGCCGGCCGATCCCGAAGCCGCCGACAAGCCGAGCGCCGACGCCGAGCTCTGGCGCAAGCGGATGGGCGAGAAAGGCTGGGGGACGCCCACCTGGCCGACCGAGTATGGCGGCGGCGGGCTTTCCCCGGCCGAGGCGCGGGTGCTGCAGCAGGAGATGGCGCGGATCGGCGCCTACAACCCGATCGGCGGCATGGGCGTCGGCATGTTCGGCCCGACCCTGCTCGAATACGGCGACGACGCGCAGCTGCGGCGCCACATCCCACCGATCGTCAAGGGCGAGCTGCGCTGGTGTCAGGGCTTCTCCGAGCCGGGCGCGGGCTCCGACCTCGCCAGTTTGCAGACCCGCGCCGAGGACAAGGGCGACCACTGGCTCGTCAACGGCCAGAAGATCTGGACCTCGGGCGCGCACCTCGCCGACTGGTGCTTCTGCCTCGTGCGCACCGACCCCAAGGCCAAGAAGCACGAAGGCATCAGCTTCCTGCTGATCGACATGAAGACGCCCGGCGTCGAGCCGCGGCCGATCCGCCTGATCAACGACACCACGCCGTTCTGCGAGACTTTCTTCACCGACGTGAAGGCGCCGAAGGAGAACCTCGTCGGTCCGCTGAACGGCGGCTGGACCATCGCCAAGCGGCTGCTGCAGTTCGAGCGGCAGGGCATCGGCTCGCCGGCCAGGGCCGGGCAGGGCGGACCGGGCGTGCTGGCGGGTCCGCCCGTCAACGAGCTCGCCCGGATCTACGTCGGCGTCGACGAGCAGGGCCGGCTCGCCGACGGCGACCTGCGTTCGCGCATCACCACCCACCTGATGGACTCCAAGGCCCATGCCCTGACCGGCGAGCGGATCGCGCTCGAGGCCAGGTCGAACCGCGGCCCCAGCGCCACGTCCTCGATCATGAAGAACGCCGGCACGATGCTGCGCAAGGAGCGCGCCGAGCTCGCGGTCGAGATCATGGGCCACCAGGGCGTCGGCTGGTCGGGCGACGCTTTCAGCGAGAACGAAATACAGGCGATGCGCGTGATGCTGCGCAGCAAGTCCGGCACCATCGCCGGCGGCTCGCAGGAGGTTCAGAACAACATCATCGCAAAGCGCATCCTGGGCCTTCCCGACATGACCCATTCCACCTAAACGTCGATCATCTGGCAGGCCCGGCCAGCGGGCCTTCAAGGAGACTGAACTGATATGGCTGATTTCGGAGGCGATATTGACGCCTTCCGCGCCGACGCCCGGTCGTGGCTCGAGGCCAACTTCCCGGCCTCGCTGAAGGGCAAGAGCGGCCTGATGACCATCGAGGGCGAGAGCCCCGAGGGCGCGGACTTCAAGGCCTGGACCAAGGCCATGGGCGAGAAGGGCTGGGGCGTTCCGACCTGGCCCAAGCAGTACGGCGGCGGCGGCCTCTCGGCCGCCGAGGCGCGGGTGCTGCAGCAGGAGATGAACCGCATCGGGGCCTGGAACCCGATCGGGGGCATGGGCACGATGATGTTCGGCCCGACCCTGCTCGAGTATGGCAACGAAGAGCAGAAGCAGAAGCACATCCGCGCCATCGCCCGGCAGGAAGTGCGCTGGTGCCAGGGCTTCTCCGAGCCAGGCGCCGGCTCCGACCTCGCTTCGCTCTCGACCAAGGCCGAGGACAAGGGCGACCACTTCCTCGTCAACGGCTCCAAGATCTGGACCTCGGGCGGCCAGTGGGCCGACATGTGCTTCTGCCTCGTCCGCACCGACACGACCAAGAAGCACGAGGGCATCTCGTTCCTCCTGATCGACATGCACGATCCGGGCGTCGAGGTGCGGCCGATCCGGCTGATCGCCGGCATGTCGCCCTTCTGCGAGACCTTCTTCACCGACGTGAAGGTGCCGAAGGAGAACCTTGTCGGCCCGCTCAACGGCGGCTGGACCATCGCCAAGCGCCTCCTGCAGCACGAGCGCAGCGGCATCTCTGGCGGCGGCGGCGGAGGTGGTGGCGGCGGCCTATTCGGCGTCGGCGGCTCGCCGGCGTCGATGGCCAAGAGCTACGTCGGCCTCGACGAGAAGGGCCGCATCGCCGACAGCGACCTGCGCTCGCGGATCACGAGCCACGAGATGGACGCCCGCGCGTTCCAGCTCACCGCGTTCCGGATGATGGCCGAGGCCAGGTCCAACCAGGGCCCGAGCGCGGCGACTTCGATCATGAAGAACGCCGGCACCAAGGTCGGTCAGGACCGAGCCGAGCTGATCATCGAGCTGATGGGAACCCAGGGGCTCGGCTGGGAGGGCGACAGCTTCAAGCCGGACGAACTTTCGGCTGTGCGCGGATGGCTGGGCGGCAAAGCCACGACCATCTTCGGCGGCTCGCAGGAAATTCAAAACAACATCATTTCCAAGCGGATTCTGGGCCTGCCCGATCCCTTGGGTCCATCTTCGAACTAAGGGACAGAAGAACATGGCCGTATTGACCGAAGAACAATCGATGTTGCGCGACGCGGCGCGCACCTGGACGCAGGAGAAGAGCCCCGTCTCGGCGTTCCGCAAGATGCGCGATAGCGGGCAACCGCTCGGCTACGACCCGGCCGCCTTCGCCGAGATGGCGGAGATGGGCTGGACGGGCGTCATCATCCCCGAAGAGTACGGCGGCTCCGACTTCGGCTACCTGAGCCTGGGCCTTGTGCTCGAGGAGACCGGCCGCACGCTGACCGCCTCGCCGCTGCTGGCGACGGCGCTGGCGGCCGCGAGCGCGCTGATCCTTGGCGGCACGGACGCCCAGAAGGAAGCCTGGCTTCCGAAGATCGCCTCGGGCGAGCTCGTCGGCACGCTGGCGATCGAGGAAGGCCCGCACCACGCGCCCGAGAAGGTCGCGCTGGCCGCGACCAAGTCCGGCGCCGGCTACACGCTGAGCGGCAAGAAGGTGTTCGTGCTCGAGGGCATGGCCGCCGGCCTCCTGGTTGTCTCGGCCCGCACCTCGGGCAAGCCGGGCGACAAGGACGGCGTGACGCTGTTCCTTGTGCCGGCCGACGCCAAGGGCGTGACCCGCACCCAGCTGAAGCTGGCTGACAGCCGCGGCGCGGCCAACGTCAGCTTCGACAATGTCGCAGTAGGCGCCGACGCCGTGCTCGGCCAGGAAGGCAAGGGCTTCGAGCTCTTGGAAAAGGTGCTCGACCGCGCCCGCGCCGGCCTCGCCGCCGAGATGCTCGGCTCGGCCGTGCAGGCGTTCGAGACCACGCTCGACTACCTGAAGACCCGCGTGCAGTTCGGCCAGGTGATCGGCTCGTTCCAGGCCCTGCAGCACCGGGCGGCGAAAATGTTCACCGACCTCGAGCTCGCCCGCTCCTGCGTCGAGGCGGCGCTGGCGGCGATCGACAACGACAGCCCCGACGTGCCTGAGCTGGTTTCGCTCGCGAAGGCCAAGGTCGGCGACACGCTGCACCTCGTCTCCAACGAGATGGTGCAGATGCACGGCGGCATCGGCATGACCGACGCCCACGACGCCGGCTTCTACCTGAAGCGCGCCCGCGCGGCCGAAGCCACCTTCGGCGGCCAGGCCTACCACCGCGACCGCTACGCCCGGATCAACGGGTACTGATCCGGCGTTGCCTTCCCGGACGTCGCGAAGCGGCGATCCGGGAACTTGCGGAAGCCAGAACACGATGAGGGTCAGTGATCCGCCTGACCCTCATCGCGCTGAGCACGCTGAGATCGGCTAGAACCGGCCCCGTCACCCCTAGCCCGCAGACCCGGGGCCTGACGCGCCGCGCACCGGAAGGTTCCCGGTCCCGACGCGTTCGGCCGCGTCGCCCCGCTTGCCGACCGAGCGGCCGCTACTGATCCCAGAGCCGCATGGGCGTCTCTCCACGCTCGACGGCCTGTACGTCGGCCAGGGCCTTCATGTAGGTGTCCCAGTCGAGCGCGCGCTGGGGGCAGCTCGAATGCGTGGTCCCAGGATCGATCTCAGAATGCCCCCAGAGATACCATCTGTCGGTGCTGGGGATGCCGAGGGTCTTTCCGAGCCAAATGACCAGTTGCGCCGACCTCCAATACTGGATGTCGGTGAGCGTCGTATCCTGCGGCGACCGGGCGTTGTGCTCTACGCCGATCGTCGTCGGGTTCTCGGCATTCACATGATAGGCCATGTCCTTGTGACGCACGCATTGCACGACGGTTCCGTCCCGGCCGACGATGTAGTGGGCCGACTGCGCGCGCAGCTTGCCGTCGGGCCCGACCTCGGGCGGCGAGGCGAAGACGTTCCGGGCGGTCTGCTTGGCGTCCACGGCGCTGCCGTCGGTGCAGTGAAGCACGATCGCGTCGATGCGGCGGGACGTCATCTTCAGATAGCGTTTCTCGTTCGCCGGGATCCAGACGACATTCGGAAAGCCATCTCCAGACATCGACGCACCCATCGGCGGTTTTGGCCATCGAAGTTAGCAAACCCGTCAGCTCGGAGCGAGCTTCCAACGGTCTGCAGCGGCCTATCCCAGACCTGCAGATCTGCACCAGGAGGCGGGCGCACGCTTGCCCGCGCGACCGCCGTCCCGGAGGGTGCTTGATTGGCGGCGGCGCCTGCTGTCACTTCGGCGATGCCGCCAACGCCGTTGCACTCCGAGGGGGGCCAGTTGAGAGAGACCGCAATGACCGGCGCCGGGTTCAATCCGAAGGTTCACACGATCGCACGTCCGGCGCGCCACCACGCCTTGCTGGTCGCGCCGAGCGGCGACTGGCTGGCGACGCAGGACGGACGCACGCTGGCGACGCAGTCCCACGTCGACGACGCCGCGCTCTGGGAAGGCGGGGCGGACGGTTTCCGCCATGTGGTCAGCGGCGTTTCGCTGCGGTCGCGCGCGGGGAGCGGGGCCGGCACGGTGCGATTGAGATTGGGTGACGCCGATCTCGGTCCGGACGGCGGGGCAGGACCGGCGGCGGAGTTCATTGTCGGCCACGGCCCCGAGAAGCGGCCGAGCGAGTATCTCGCGGCGTTCCGCGACACCGGCTGGGTGGCTCTGACCTGCATTCTCGCCGCCGACGTGGTGGAAGGGCTGCAGCGTCTCGGCGGCGTCGACGGCTACGAGGACGCAGGCGGCGTGCCACGGGACCGCCAGCTCGCCGCCGATCCAGCGCTGGCTCGCGCCACAGTCGAGCCGGTGTCGCTCTGGCTCTGCCGCCAGTACATGCGCCTCGCCGACATCAAGCTCGGCCATCCTCCGGGGGTCACGGCGCTGACCCCCGACGACGGCGAGCGGCCGGTGCAGGGCTGGCACGGCGATTTCCCCTACATGTGGGGCAGCGACCGCTCCGCCGGCGCCTATCGCGTCCCGCCGGGCGCGGACGAACTGGTGCTGGGAATCCAGCGCAACATCTGCGTCTCGGACTTCAGGTTGGAGAACGGGGCGACCGTCTTCTGCCTTGCGAGCCACCGCGCCCATGCCGTGCCGCCGGCGGCGTGGGGGCGCGCCAACCAGACCTGGAAGACGGGGCACCGCGCCGAGCACGGCCTGCCTTATGGCGGCGAAGACACCGACGTCATCGAGGCGCCAGCTGGAACGATCATCCTCTACGACGCACGCATCTGGCACCGCGCCGGCGTCAACCGGACCAACCGACCCCGGGGCGCGGTGATCCAGGCGATCACCCCCGGCTTCGTCATCCCGTTCTACGACACGACGGCGCCGTTCCGCAGTTGGCTGGCGAGCGATGTCCCGGCCCAGCTGACTGAGCGGGAGCGGCGCGAGCTGGAGACCCTCATGCTCCACCGCATCGTGGGACCTCAGGGCGTCTTCGCCATCGCCCCGGACGAGGCGCTCACGGAGCGGGTGCGCGCCCGCGGTCAGGGCCCATCGGCGACATACTGAACGCGCCGGCGCGCGGACGGCCGGTCCTGATCCAGGGACTGGGGGTGGCGAAAAGGCGTACGATGGGGAGAGGGCGGCGAGATCGCCGAGGGGAGGCGAGGGCTGACGGATGCTCGAGCAGCGCGAGACGGCGACGAAGACGGCGCTGGAAGCGATCCCGTTCGGCGCACCTGTCGAAACGGTGATGGAGGCCTACCGCCGTGACGGCGGTCTGATCCTCGAGGGCGTCCTGACCGAAGCCCAGGTGGCGCAGGTCATCGCGCCTTGCGTCGCGCGGCGGGCCGGCCTAGCGGTCCGCCATGCCGAGCCCTGAGCCCGCGCCCCGCGTCCCGCCCGTCGACTGGGACGCGATCGACGCCGGAAAGTACGAAGACGAAGCCGACGTCGTAGCCAGGCTGATCGCCGGGGAGCCGCTCGGGCCCGACGCCGACGGCGTGCGCGAAGCGGCCATCGAACTGGTGGTCGAGGCCCGAAAGCTCGCCCGGCGGCAGGGCGTGGTCGAGAGCTTCCTGCAGGAGTTCGGCCTCTCGACGCCTGAGGGGCTGGCGCTGATGTGCCTCGCCGAAGCGCTCCTGCGCACGCCCGACGAGGCCACGCGCGACGCGCTGATCGCCGAGAAGATCGGCTCGGCCGATTGGGAGAGCCACGTCGGCCGCTCCGACAGCCTGTTCGTGAACGCCGGGACCTGGGGACTGATGCTCACGGGCCGCCTGGTCGAGCCGGATGAGCGCGCGCGGCGCGATCTTGCCGGGTTCCTGAAAGGGCTCGCCGGCCGCATTGGCGAGCCGATGATCCGCCGCGCGGTGGCGACCGCGATCGGTGTCATGGGCGACCAGTTCGTGCTCGGCCGGACCATCGGCGGCGCGCTCCGCCGCGCCCATCGGTCAGGCTTCGTCTGCTCGTTCGACATGCTGGGCGAGGGGGCGCGGACGTACGCCGACGCCGAACGCTACGAGGCCGCCTACCTCGACGCCATCGCCGCGGTGGGCGAGGCGGCGGGCGGCGCCGGGCCGGAGGCGGGCCACGGGATCTCGGTCAAGCTATCTGCGCTGCACCCGCGCTACGAGGCCACCCAAGCGGCGAGGGTGTTCGCTGAGCTCTATCCGCGCCTCGCGAGGATCGCGACCGCGGCGGCCGAGCACGACATCAACCTCACCCTCGACGCCGAGGAAGCCGACCGGCTGGTGTTGTCGCTGAAACTGCTCGAGCAGCTGGCCGAGGCGCCGGCGCTCGGCGACTGGGGCGGGCTCGGCCTGGCGGTGCAGGCCTACCAGAAGCGCGGCGGCGCGGTGATCGATCGCGTCGCCGACCTCGCGCGGCGCAGCGGCCGGCGGATGATGGTGCGGCTAGTGAAGGGCGCCTACTGGGATGCCGAGATCAAGCGCGCGCAGATCGGCGGGCGGCCGGACTATCCGGTCTTCACCACCAAGGGCGCGACCGACGTCGCCTACCTCGTCTGCGCCGACAGGCTGCTGGCCGCGGCGCCGGCGCTCTACGGCCAGTTCGCCACCCACAACGCCCACACCCTCGCCGCCGTGCGCCGACTGGCCGAGCGGCGCGGCGTGCGCTGCGAGCGCCAGCGGCTGCACGGCATGGGCGAGGCGCTGCACGGCGCGGCGACCCAGCGCTGGTCCGACTGGCCGCTCAGGGTCTACGCACCGGTCGGCGGCCACGAGGATCTGCTGCCCTACCTGGTGCGCCGGCTGCTCGAGAACG
>DATKMZ010000064.1:0-12851 GCA_035541575.1 Caulobacteraceae bacterium
AGCGGACCTTCCACCGCGCGCATCACCAAAGCGTGTGATCGATTTGGCCGCTCAGGCGTTACCCGCGCAGCCCCTTGCGTGTTACGTTAACGTAACCTCCGGGAGACCCGCGATGAGCCGTTCCGGTAAGATCAATGTCGCGCTGCCTCCGCAGCACCTCTTGCAGCTGCGTCGGATGGTCGACGCCGGCGAGTTCGGCTCGACCGCCGAGGCGGTCCGCGAGGCGGTGAAGACGTTCCTGCAGCGGCGCGCGCTGCACGCTGGCTCGCTCGGCATGGCCCGCTTCAAGCGCTCGCTGCAGGCGCGCCAGGAAGCTGGCTACTCCGAGCCGGTCGAGCGCGTCGACCTCCTCTTCGACGCCGGCGACGCGAAGGCCTAATTCGCCCCCCTACAGCTCGCGATGATCGGCGATGACCGAGTCGATGACTCGCGACTGCGCCGCGGCCTCGGGGGCCTCAGGTTCGAGGCGCGCGAGCGTGATGACCGCCTTCCATAGGCTCCAGCCGCGGCCCCTCGCCCACGTTGCGTCGTCCAGCGGCAGGGCGCGGCGAAACGCGACGCGCGACGCGCGGTCGAGGTAGCTCCAGGCGATCGCCAGATCGCAGGCCGGATCACCGACGCAGACCTGACCGAAGTCGATCACGCCCGACAGGCGCCCGCCGCGCACCAGCAGGTTGCCTGGCGCCACGTCCCCGTGGACCCAGACCGCCTGGCCCGTCCACACGGCGTCAAGCGCCGCCTCCCACACCTCGGTGGCTGCCGGACCATCGATGCGGCCCCCAGGCGCTCGATCGCGGTCTGCGTCTCGCGGTCGTAGACGCCGAGCGCCCCGCCGCGCCAGAACGTGGCCGGGCCCGGCGCGGGACCGTTCTCGGCCGGGGCCTGTTGGAGCGCCGCCAGGAACGCGGCGAGGTCCCGGGCGAATGCGACCCGATCGCCCGGCGGGTCGTCCAGGGCGCAGACCCCCTCCAGCCAGCGGTTGACCGACCACGGCCAGGGAAAGTCCTCGGCGGGACGTCCCAGACCCACGGGCTCGGGGATCGGCTGCGGCAACAGGGGCGCGAGACGCGGCAGCCAGGCGTGTTCCCGTTCGACCGCCGCAGCGTACCGAGCGGCGCTTGGCAGGCGCACCGCGAGAGCATCGCCGAGGCGGAAGGTGCGGTTGTCGTGCCCCTGCCGCGTCACCGGCCGGACCGGCGCATCGGCCCAGTGCGGGAATTGGCTGGCAACGAGACGGCGAACGACCTCGGCGGTCGGTTCGCTGACGGGCGGGCGGTCGGACATGGAGCTGCGAGTCCCGGATCGTGCAGGCGGCGCCGAAGGCGCGGGGCGAGCGGTGGAACTCAGACCGTCATGCCGGAAGGCTAGCACGAGGGACCTGGCGACGGAAAAGGGCGCCGCCCCATCTGGAGCGACGCCCTTCCGACGGTTCCCGCCGCAATGCGGGCGGCTAGCTCGCGGCCGCCGGGGCCTGCTCCGCCGCCTGGGCCATGCTCGGGATCGGCCGGGCGAGCGGGTAGAACTTATCCGCCATTTTCGCGAACGCCTCGCTGATGATCGTCGACGGCGTCCAGCCTTCCGGCTTGGTCAGCGTCTCGATCGGGCGCGGCTGGCTGTAGAGGATGATGTTCTCGCCGCTGGCGCCGAAAATCTGGCCGGAGACGTTCTTGGCCGCCTCCGAGACGAGAGCGACGGAGAGGCGGGCCGGCTGGTCAGGGCGGATCGCCTGCGCCATCTGCTGGCGGCGGGCCGCGGCCGCCTCGTCCTTCACCGGCACGGACTGGGTCATCCGGGTCCAGGCGACCGGCGCCAGCGCGTTGGCGCGGACGTTGTTGCGCGCGCCTTCCATGGCGATGATCCGCGACAGGCCCGCGATGCCCATCTTGGCCGCGCCGTAGTTGGTCTGGCCGACGTTGCCGAGGAGGCCCGAGGTCGAGGTGAAGAACACGTACGCGCCGTCGTTCTGGTCGCGGAAATGTTCGATCGAGGCGCGGGCGACGTTGAACGAGCCCTTCAGGTGCACCTCGATGACGCGGTCCCAGTCCTGCTCGCTCATCTTGTGGAACATGCCGTCGCGCAGGATGCCTGCCGGATTGATCACCGCGTGCAGGCCGCCGAGCTGCTTGATCGCCTGCTCGACCATGCCCTGCACGGCCGCGAGGCTGGTCACGCTCTCCGAGTTCGAGATCGCCACGCCGCCCGCGGCGCGGATTTCCTGCGCCACCGCCTCGGCTGGCCCGGCCGAGCCCTCGTCGCCGCCGGCGAGACCGCCGCCGAGGTCGTTGACCAGCACCTTCGCGCCTTCCTTGGCGGCGATCAGCGCGCAATCGCGCCCGATGCCGTTGCCGCCGCCGGTCACCAGCACGACCTTCCCGTCCAAAATGCCCATGAACCTATCTCCTTGATGAAATTCGATGTCGGCGACTGCTCTATTCGAGGCGGTCGGCCGTGCGCAAGGCGGGAAACAGGCGGGCCCAGAGGCCCGTCACGATAAGCGCGCCGAACCCGCCATAGACCACGGCATTGATGGGCCCGATGAAACGGGCGACGAGGCCGCCGCGGAACTCGCCGAGCTCGTTAGAGGCCGAGATGAACAGCGTCGAGACCGCGGCCACCCGGCCGCGCATCGCGTCCGGCGTGACCAGCTGCACCAGGGTCTGGCGCACGTAGACCGAAAACATGTCGGCCGCGCCCAGCGCCGCCATCGCGCCGATCGAGAGCCAGGTGGCGCGCGAGAGCCCGAAGACGATGGTCGCGAGGGCGTAGACGGCGACCGCGATGAACATCCTGAGACCGGCCCTCGACCGCATCGGGTGGATCGAAAGGAAGATCGCCACCACCGCCGCGCCGGCCGCGGGCGCCGAGCGCAGCAGGCCGAAGCCCTGCGGCCCGACGTGCAGCACGTCACGGGCGAACGCCGGCAGCAGCGCTGTCGCGCCGCCCAGGATCACGGCCGCGAGGTCGAGCGAGATCGCGCCCACGACGATCTTGTTGGTCCAGACGTAGGCGAGTCCCTCCTTCACCAGCGCCCAGCGCGAGCCGGGCTGCGCCTGCGGCCTCGTCGTCCCGCCGATCAGCGAGAGACAGACGACCGCGCCGAGGTAGAGCACGAACGCGCCCTCGAACGCCGCGGCGGGCGCGAGCGCGATCAGCACGCCGGCGATCGCCGGACCGATGATCGAGGCGAACTGGCCGGCGAGCGAGTTCCAGGCGATCGCCCGCGGCAGCAGCAAGCGCGGCACCAGCATCGGCCCGAGCGCCGTCGACGCCGGCTGCAGGAACGCGCGGGAGGTTCCGAAAATCAGCGCCACGCCGAGCAGCAGCGGCACCGAGGCGAAATGCAGCATCTCCGCCGCCGCCAGGATCGCCGCGGGCGCGAGCTCGCCGAGATAGCAGATCAGCATGATCCGCTTGCGGTCGTAGCGGTCGGCGGCCGTTCCCGCCGGCAGCGCCAGGAAGAACAGCGGTGCGAAGGTGACGAGGCCGATCAGGCTGACGTTGAACGAGGCGGCGTTGATGTCGAGCCGCGCCTGGCGCGAGAGATCGTAGACCTGCCAGCCCATCGCGACGCTCTGGATCTGCACGCCGAGCCCGCCGGTCCAGCGCGAGACCCAGAAGAGGAGGTAGTTCCTCTGACCGAGCAGGTCGCGGGCCGAGGCGGGGGTCGAGGTCGGATCGGTCACGGGGCGGCCCCAATGCCCGAGCCGGGGCCAGCGCGCAATCGTGGACCTTCGCAACGCCGTCGTTGACCGCCGTTACGGTTGCCCTTATCGACGCGCCCCTTCCGATGAGCCTCGCCCCCGCCACCCCCGCCGCCCCGACACTGACCGCGGAACGGCGGCAGGACGCCGCCGCCGTCGACGCGCTGGTGCTGCGCGCGTTCGGGCCCGGCCGCTTCGCCAAGGCCGCCGAGCGGCTGCGCGAAGGCCGCGCGCCCGTGCGCCCGCTCTCGGTCGTCGCCTGGGACGACGGCGAGATCGTCGGCTGCGTGCGGCTCTGGACCGTCAAGGTTGGCGAGACGCCGGCGATCTTCCTCGGCCCGATCGCGGTGGCGCCGGACTACCGCCGCCATGGCCTGGGGGCGGCGCTTGTCGAGGAAGCCTGCGCGGCCGCTGCGGCCGCCGGCCATGAGTCGGTCGTGCTCGTCGGCGACGTCCCGTTCTTCGGCCCGCTGGGCTTCGTCGCCGCGCCGGGCGTGGTGATGCCGGGCCCGGTCGACCAGCGCCGGGTGCTGGTGCGTCGGCTCAGGGCCGGCGTTGCCGAGGGACTGAAAGGCGACGTCACGGCTGCTTGAGCCCCCCGCCCGATCGTCCTACCTACCTCGCATGGCCGAGGCGGCGAGCGGCGGACTCGAGCGGGTGACGGAGGCGGTCAGGCAGGCGCCGGGCCGCGGCCTGCCGCCCGTGCACCTCTGGAATCCGTCTCACTGCGGCGAGATCGACATCGTCATCAAGAAGAATGGGCAGTGGCACCACGAGGGCGCGCCGATCGGCCGCGAGGCCCTGGTGCGGCTCTTCTCGACCGTGCTGCGCAAGGACCCGGACGGATTCTGCCTCGTCACCCCGGTCGAGAAGATGAAGATCACGGTCGAGGACGCGCCGTTCGTGGCCGTGCGCGTCGACCGCGCAACGAACGAGTCTGGGGGCGAGGCGCTGAGGTTCCTGACCAATGTCGGCGATGTCGTCGAGGCCGGGCCGCAGAACGAGATCCGGGTCGAGCACGACCCGAAGACCGGCGAGCCGCACCCCTATCTGCACGTCCGACGCGGCCTCGAGGCCCTGATCGCCCGGCCGGTGTTCTACGAGCTCGTGGATATGGCCGAAGAGCGCGAGACCGAGGCGGGGCCGCAGCTCGGCGTCATCTCGAACGGCGCCTGGTTCGCTGTCGGCCCGGCCAGGGCGCACCAGGTATGACCCTGGACGCCTCGCCGGCCGAGGTCCGGCAGTGGATCACCCAGCATCTCGACCCGCTCGACGAGACCATCCTCGGCGGGCTTCCCGTGCGGTCGGACCTCAGCCTCGACCCGGCGCGGGCGGCCGACGATCTGCGCGACTGGACGCCGGCCGCGGTGCTCGTCGGCCTGGTGCAGCGCGAGCACGGGCTCTCGGTCCTACTGACCCGTCGCGCCGACACCTTGCGCCGCCATACCGGACAGGTCGCTTTCCCCGGCGGTCGCTGCGATCCTGGCGAAACGCCGTGGGACACGGCGCTTCGCGAAGCGAACGAGGAGATCGGCCTCGATCCCGGATTGGTCGAGCTGGCCGGCCTCTCCACGCCGTACCGCACCGCCGGCACGGGCTATCAGATCACGCCCGTGGTCGGCTTCCTGCCGCCAGATCTGATGCTGACGCCGAATCCCGACGAGGTGGCGGAGATCTTCGAGACGCCGTTCGGATTCCTGATGGACCCCGCCAACCTCTCGCAGGAGGAGCTCGAGACGCCGGCCGGCGATCGCCGGCGCTTCTATGCGGCGCACTGGGAGGGTCAGTATATCTGGGGCGCCACCGCCGGCATGCTCCGCGCCCTCTACGACCGACTCTACGGAGCCGCGCTGGCGTGACCGAAACGCTCCCACCGCAGACCTGGATGACCCGCCCGTCGACGCGCGCGGTCGTCGATGCGCTCGAGGCGGCCGGCGGGCGCGGCTGCGCGCGGTTCGTCGGCGGCTGCGTGCGCAACGCCCTCCTGCGCCGCCCGGTCGAAGACGTCGACATCGCGACGACGCTCACGCCAGAGCAGGTGACGGCGGCCCTGAAGGCAGCCGGCCTGAGAGCCGCGCCGACCGGCGTCGACCATGGCACGATCACGGCGGTGGCGGGCGGGAAACCCTACGAGATCACCACCCTGCGCCGCGACGTCGAGACCGACGGCCGCCGCGCCGTCGTCGCCTTCACCACTGACTGGGCCGAGGACGCCGAGCGGCGCGACTTCCGCCTCAACGCCCTCTATGCCGACCCCGACGGCCAGCTCTACGATCCGACCGGCGGCGGCCTCGAGGACGTGAGCGCCGGGCGGATCGTGTTCGTCGGCGATGGTGCGACCCGCATTCGCGAGGACGCGCTGCGCATCCTGCGCTTCTTCCGCTTCCAGGCCTGGTACGGCCGGGGCGAGCCGGACTCGGCGGGGCTCGCGGCCTGCGCGGCGCTGAAGGACCTGATCCGCAACCTTTCCGCCGAGCGCGTGTCGGCCGAGCTCCTCAAGCTGCTGGCCGCTGAGGATCCGCGCGAGGCCGTTCGACTGATGGCGCAGACCGGCGTGCTGGGGGTCGTTCTGCCGGAAGCGCACGGGCTCGAGCGGTTCGAGCGCCTCGTGGCGATCGAGACGGAGATGCTGTTCAGCGAGGACGCGCTGCTGCGCCTAGCCGCCCTGTTGCCGGACGATCCGACGACGGCCGCGGCGCTCGCCGAGCGGCTGCGGCTCTCGAACGCACAGAAGGACCGGCTTGTGGCCGCGCTCGATCCCAGGCCGCGCCTGGTTTCGTGGATGAGCCCAAGGGAGACGCGCAAGCTGGTCTACCGGCTGGGCGCCGAGGCGCTCTGCGACCGCGTCACGCTCGCCTGGGCCGCATCGGATCGGCCGAAAGCCGCGCCGCAGTGGCGCGCGCTCCTGCCGACCGCGCGAAGCTGGGCGCCGCCGCGGTTCCCGCTGACCGGCGAGGAAGTCATGGCGGCCGGCGTCGCTCAGGGACCGCTGGTCGGCGAGGTGATGCGCGAGGTCGAGGACTGGTGGGTCGACAACGACTTCCCTGACGACAAGCTGGCGCTGATCGAGCGGCTGAAGGCGGTGGCGCAGGGGATGGCGCTATGAGGATCGGCATCCTCGCCGCCGGCCGCCCGCCCCGCGCGCTGATCCCCGAGCACGGCGACTATGTGGCGATGTTCGAGCGGCTGCTCGCCGGCCGCGGCTACGACTTCGCCGCCTACGACGTGCCGGCAGGCGCCTATCCGGACCAGCCCGAAGACTGCGACGGCTACCTCGTCACCGGCGCGGCGGCCGGGGTCTACGACAGCGACGCCTGGATCGCCGAACTGCTGCGCTTCCTGCGCGCCGCCAAGGGTCGGGCCAAGCTGGTCGGGATCTGCTTCGGCCACCAGGCGATGGCGCAGGCGTTCGGCGGCCAGGTGATGAAGTCGCCGAAAGGCTGGGGGATCGGGCTGCACACCTACGGCGTCGCCGCGCACCGGCCGTGGATGGACGGCGGCGCCGCGTTCTCGCTCTCGGCGTCGCACCAGGATCAGGTGGTCGAGCGCCCCGCCGACGCGAGCGTCGTCGCTGGCAACGACTTCTGCCCGAACGGGACGCTGGCCTACGCCGACGGCATGTCGATCTCGTGCCAGCTGCACCCGGAGTTCACGGCGGACTACTCGATCGCCCTGATCGACGGCCGGCGCGGGTCGCGGTTCCCCGACGAGCAGGCCGTCGCCGCGATCGAGAGCCTGAAGGCCCCCGACGACCACGACCGCTTCGCCGGCTGGATCGCGCGGTTCCTGCAGGGGTAGCTTCGTGCGTGGCTTCGAGACGCGGCCCGGCGGCCGCTCCTCACCATGACGAGGACTGTCAGGCCATCACCCAGCTTCGTCAGCCTGGGAAGCCGCGAAGCGGCGTCTCGGAGGACGCAGGGCCTCTAAGCCCCGACCTTCGCCCGCGCCACGGCGCTCAGGATGCCGTCGACGAACACGCCCAGCACCGGCGCTGGCATCTCGTGGCCGACGCCCGGCACGACGATCAGCTCGGCGCCTGGGATGTTCTCGGCCGTGTCGCGCCCGCCCTCGACCGGAACGAGCGGATCGGCGGCGCCATGGATCACCACCGTGGGCGCCGTGACAGTCCGCAGCTTCGGCCGACGGTCGGGCGAGGCCATCACCCCGGCGTACTGCCGCTGGAACCCGACCGGGTAGTAACAGCGCCTGAAGTCGTTCAGCGACTGGGCGCGCACCTGAGCCTCGTCGGGCGGGTAGATTCCGGCCATCACCTTGGCGCCCTCGACGGCGCTGGCGAGGAACGCCTCCAGGTCCTCGTTCGGGTCCGGCGCCGGGGTGTTGAGCCTGGCCATCGCCTCGGGCGTCGCGCGCGGCAGGTCCGGATTGCCGGTCGACGACATGATCGAGGTGAGCGACAGCGTGCGTTCCGGGAAGTCGGCTGCGACCAGCTGGGCGATCATCCCGCCCATCGAGGCGCCGACGATGTGCGCCCGCTCGATCCCGAGCGCGGCCAGCAGCCCTGCGGCGTCGGCGGCCATGTCGCCGAGGTCGTAGGCGACCGGCGGCTTGCGGCCCTCGCGCACCGCCGTCACCACCGCGCCGATGTCGGGCGGACCAGCCGCGTCGAGCTTCTCCGAGAGGCCGACGTCGCGGTTGTCGTAGGCGATCACGCGATGCCCGGCCGCCGTCAGCCGGCCGATCATGTCCGGCGACCAGCGCGACATCTGCGCGCCGAGACCCATGATCAGCAGGATCGGCTCGCCCGCCTCCGCGCCGTGGCTTTCGTAGTAGATGCTGAGGCCGTTCGCGTTCACGTGCGGCATGGCTTCCTCCGTCTTCCGCGGCCAGACTTCACCTGCCGGCGCGCGGAGTCGAGCCTGACGCGAGGGCGCCCACCGTGCGTGGTTCGAGACGCGCCCTGCGAGCGCTCCTCACCATGACGAAGGCGGGGCGAAGCCGCTCAGTGCTCGTGATCCTGAGGAGCCACGCAGCGGCGTCTCGAAGGACGCAAGGTCAGCGCCACGCGGCCAGCGGTGGCATCGAGGAGAGCATGGTGTCGATGTTGGCGCCCTGTCGCAGCCCGAACATGGTGCCGCGGTCGTAGAGCAGGTTGAACTCGACGTAGCGGCCGCGACGGACCAGCTGCTCGTCGCGGTCCTGGTCGGTCCAGGGCTCGTCCATCCGATGGCGGACGATCTTCGGGTAGACGTCGAGGAACGCTTCGCCGACGGCGCGCGTGAAGGCGAAATCTCGCTCGAAGTCGCCGGAATTGTGCTGGTCGTAGAAGATGCCGCCGACGCCGCGCGGCTCCTTGCGGTGCGGGAGGTAGAAGTACTCGTCGCACCAGGCCTTGTACTTCTGGTGCCAATCGGGATCGAACGCGTCGCAGGCTGCCTTCATCGCCGCATGGAACAGCTGGGCGTCATCGGCCTGCTGACTGCGCTGCTCGTTCAGCATCGGGGTCAGATCGGCGCCGCCGCCGAACCAGCTGACGCCCGTCGAGAGGAAACGCGTGTTCATGTGCACGGTCGGCACGCGCGGCGAGAGCGGGTGGACGATCAGGCTGATGCTCGCCGAGACGTAGGTCGGGTCGACGTCGGCGCCGGGCATCGTCTTGGCGATCTCGGGCGAGAAGCGCGCCTTCGCGGCCGAGGTGTGCACCCCCGCCTTTTCGAACAGTCGCCCGGCGAAGAACCCGCCGATCCCGCCGCCCTCGCCGGTCTCGCGCGTCCAGGGGCGGAAATCGAATCGTCCGCTCTCGCCGGGATACAGCTCGGGCGGCGCGACCTCCTCGAGATGCTCGAGCTCGGCGCAGATTCGCTGCTGCAGCGATTCGAACCACGCTTTCGCCCGCGTGCGCCGGTCTTCGATTTCGGGGGCTAGCGAGGGCATCGGTCCGAGGGCGTCCTTAATTGCGGTCTGGCCGGTTGAAAAAGCCAATGGCGCATTCTAGGGAACCGCCACAAGAGCTTGCTGAGGCCGGGGGCGGCGGTCTTTCGAACGCTCGCTTGCGGCGCTCTGCCGCAGGTACGCGACATCGCCCCCCGTCAGCTGGTTCTTGCGGCGAAAGCCGTTCCAGTCGACTGGAGCGGACGATTTTGGACAAGGGCCGGCGCCTGAAGCCGCGGGCCCAAGCGAGGTGAGCCAAAGGTGGCCGAAAGCGTAGCGGGCGAACACGTCGAGCCGGATCCGAGCCGGCGCGACTTCATTCACATCGCCGCCATCGCGGCGGCGGCCGGCGGCGTCGCGGCGATCGCCTGGCCCTTCATCGACCAGATGAACCCGGCGTCGGACACGCTGGCGCTGTCCTCGATCGAATACGACGTCTCCAAGGTGGCGCTCGGCCAGCAGGTCACCGTGCTGTACCGCAAGCAGCCGCTGTTCGTGCGTCACCGCACGCCGGCGGAGATCCAGAAGGCGGTGGCCGACGACCACGCCGACATGAAGGATCCGGCGACCGACGAGTCGCGGGTGAAGCCCGGCAAGGCCGAGTGGCTGATCCTGATCGGGGTCTGCACGCACCTCGGCTGCACGCCCACGTTCGGCGGCGGCGATTGGGGCGGCTGGTTCTGCCCCTGCCACGGCTCGCAGTACGACACCTCGGGGCGCATCCGCAAAGGCCCGGCCCCGAAGAACCTGGCGGTGCCGGACTACACGTTCGAGACCGACACCAAGATCAAGGTGGGCTGAGACCATGAGCGGACCCTCGACCTACGAGCCCAAGACCGCGATCGAACGCTGGCTCGATGCGCGCCTGCCGATCATCCGCTTCGGCGTCGACCTGATGGAATTCCCGACGCCGAAGAACCTGAACTATTGGTGGACGTTCGGCGGCATCCTGGCTTTCTGCTTGGGCGTCCAGATCGTCTCCGGCATCGTGCTGGCGATGCACTACGACGCCTCCGGCGCCGGCGCCTTCAACTCCATCCAGCACATCATGCGCGATGTGAACTACGGCTGGCTGGTCCGGTACATCCACACCACCGGCGCCTCGATGTTCTTCGTGGCGGTCTACATCCACATCTTCCGCGGCGTTTACTACGGCTCCTACAAGGCTCCGCGCGAACTGCTGTGGCTGATCGGCGCCGCGATCTACCTCCTGATGATGGCCACGGCCTTCTTCGGCTACGTGCTGCCCTGGGGCAACATGAGCTTCTGGGGCGCCAAGGTGATCACCAACATCGTGGGCGCCGTGCCGGTGATCGGCCCGCCGATCACCACGTGGCTGGTGGGCGGCTTCACCGTCGACTCGCCGACGCTGAACCGCTTCTTCTCCCTGCACTACCTATTCCCGTTCATTATCGCGGCCTTTGTGGCGTTGCACGTCTGGGCGCTGCACGTGCCCGGCAACTCCAACCCGACGGGCGTCGACGTAAAGAGCAAGTCCGACACGGTGCCGTTCCATCCGTACTACACGGTGAAGGACGGGTTCGCGATCGCGCTCTTCATGATCGTGTTCGCGATCTTCGTGTTCTATTTGCCGAACGCGCTTCTGGACACCGACAACAACATCCCGGCAAACCCGATCCAGACGCCACCGCACATCGTGCCCGAGTGGTACCTGCTGCCGTACTACGCGATCTTGCGCGCCATCCCCGACAAGCTGATGGGCGTCATCTTCCTGGCGCTGGCGATCGGCAACATCTTCGCCCTGCCCTGGCTCGACACCTCGCGCGTTCGCTCCATGCGCTACCGGCCGCAGGCGAAGATCTACTTCTTGTTCCTGATCATCGCCTGCCTTGTGCTCGGCTACTGCGGCGCGCACGAGCCGGACGAGAAGATCATCCCACACCTGACCACGTTCACGCTCATTGACTACGACGTGAACTCATCCTGCTGGCTCTCGCGAGTCGCCGCCGTCTACTATTTCCTGTGGTTCTGGCTGATCACGCCGTTCCTGGGCCTGCGCGAAACGCCGCTGCCGGCGCCGGAATCGATTTCCACGCCCGTGCTCTCGCACCCGGCCGCCGCGCCCGCCGGCGCGTCCGCTGCGCCTGAAAAGAAGGGTTGATCGGCCGATGCTGCGCAAGCTTCTCGCTCTGGCCGCTCTGTCCTGCGCCTTCGCCGGCGGCGGGGCCTTCGCCGAAACGACCCAGGCGCCGCTGAAGGCGCCGAACTGGTCATTCAGCGGCCCCACCGGCATGTACGACCAGGCGCAGCTGCAACGCGGCTTCAAGGTCTACACCGAGGTCTGCTCGCAGTGCCATTCGCTGAACCTGGTCACGTTCGGCGACCTCGGCCGGCCGGGCGGCCCGTTCTACGATCCGAAGTACAAGGACAACCCGAACGACAACCCAGTGGTGAAGGCGGTCGCCGCCGGCTGGCCACGCAAGGTCGCCGACATCGATCCCGACACCGGCGATCCCACCCACCGCGACGCCACAACAGCCGATGTCCCGGCGCCGCCGTTCCCGAACGAGCCGGCCGCGCGGGCGAGCAACGGCGGGGCGCTGCCACCCGACATGTCGCTGCTGGCCGCCGCGCGCGAAGGCGGGCCGAACTACATCTATTCGATCCTGACCAGCTACGCGGCGACCCCGCCCGGCATCTCCGGCGCGCCGGCGGGCAAGTACTACAACCCCGCCTACCCGGGCGACCTCTCGTCGATGTGGAAGGGCAAGGGCGAGGTCCCGGTCGGCGGTTTCCTCGCGATGCCGCCGCCGCTGACCGACTGCAAGGTGAAGTTCGACGACGGCACACCCTGCGACCTCTCGCAGGAAGCCAAGGACATCGCCGCGTTCCTGACCTGGGCCTCCGACCCGATGATGGATCAGCGCAAGCAGACGGGTCTCGCGGTGATGATCTACCTGATCATCTTCTCGGGCCTGCTCTACGCGAGCTACCGCCGGATCTGGCGGAACGTGGCGCACTGAGCGGCGTCAGCACCGCTTCGTTCCGCATCAAGTCGAGCCGCAGCGCATAGCGCGCCAGCACTTCTGTGCCGACGCCGCCCGCCACGGCTTCCGGCGCGTCGGGCATGAGGCCGGCGCGCAGGTGCGCCAGCGCGTCCCCCGCCAGGCCGAGCGCCGCCAGTCGCGCCGGCGGACGGATCCTCGACGCCGGATCGACGCTCTTGCGCGGCGCTCGGTTGAGCCCAGCCAGCGCGGTCGAGACCCGAACGCCGGCCGAGCCGGTGTCGATCGCGAACCG